>CAXFLH010000024.1:0-15085 GCA_964003875.1 uncultured Flavobacteriales bacterium
GAAGGTTCACACAAGTTTGATGAAAAAATAAACACTGATATTTATTGGTCAAAATACGATAAGAAAAAGAAAAGATGGTCTAAGCCATCACCATTTGAAGAACCAATGAATACCTCTGACCATGAGGCTGCTCCATCCTTAAACAAGAGAGGCAATGAATTGTATTTTACAAGATGTATGGAAAACTCTAAAGTTAAGCCTGTCCCAACTTGTGAAATTTATTTTTCAAAGAAAAAAGGTAAAAATTGGATATCACCAGTATTATTACCTTTACCTTACGATAGTGTAAGTAGTTTTGCACATCCATCTTTGAGTTCAGATGGTAAAGTCCTTTATTTTTCATCTGATATGATAGGTGGTTACGGAGGTAAAGATATATGGTATATTAAAAAAGTTAAAAGAGATGAGTGGAGTGAGCCAATCAATTTAGGTGATGAAATTAATACCAGTGGAAATGAATTATTTCCTTTTATTCATGCCGATGGGTCTCTTTATTTTTCTTCTGATGGTCACATTGGTATGGGAGGTCTTGATATTTTTAAGGCTACATTTGATGCTGAAAACAATCTTCGCTCGGTAGATAATATGAACAGCCCAATCAATTCTTCTAATGATGATTTTGGAATTATTTTTGAAGATGAAGAAGAAAGAGGTTATTTATCTTCTAACAGAATAGGTAGTAAAGGAGATGATATTTATCGATTTAACTTACCGAAGCTGAATTTAACGCTTTCAGGAGTAATAACGGATCTCAAAACAAAACAAATCATTCCTGGAGCAACCATTGATATTGTCGGAAGTGATGGCAGCACTTCTCAATCTATTACAGATAATTCAGGTAGATATTTATTTGATGAAGATTTCATTAAAGAAAATATATCCTATAACTTAGTTGTCACTAGTGAAGGCTATTTGTCAACTAATTTTACTCAATCAACAATTGGTGTAAAAGAATCTGTTAATATGGTTCAAGATATTGTACTAGAAGCAACGCTACAAGAAATTGTTTTACCAAAAATTGAATACGACTATAATAGTGCTGAATTAAGAAAAGAATCTAAAGAAGCACTAGACGCTTTAATATCAGTTCTTATTGAAAACCCTAACGTTGTTATACAGTTACGTTCTCACACAGATAATAGAGCAGGTGATGACTTCAACATGGAGTTATCCCAAAGAAGAGCTCAAATTTGTGTAGACTATATGGTAGCAAAAGGTATTGCACCAATGCGATTAATTGCTAAGGGTATGGGAGAAAATGAACCATTTGTTATGGATGTAAAAGATGGTAAACTAAGACCTGGAGCAATTTTAAATGAAACATTTATTGATAAGTTGAAAAGAAAGAAAGATATAGAGAAAGCACATCAATACAACAGAAGGACAGACTTCAAGGTAGTGCTAGATTCTTTCTATGATTCAGAATCAGATAGAGTTCTACCTAAAAAGAAGTAGCTTAATAAAACAATGATAAAAGCGTCTCGATAAACTCGAGATGCTTTTTTTTTACATTATAATGAGTAATAATAGATATAACTTAAGAGGAGTTTCAGCTGACAAGGATGATGTACATCAGGCAATTAAAAATATAGATAAAGGATTGTTCCCTAAAGCATTTTGTAAAATAGTTCCAGATTACCTATCAAATGATGATGAATATTGTATAGTTATGCATGCTGATGGTGCTGGTACTAAATCATCTTTAGCATATATGTATTGGAAAGAAACGGCTGACATTTCTGTTTGGAAAGGGATAGCTCAAGATGCTTTAGTCATGAATATTGATGATTTATTATGTGTTGGAGCAACCGATAATATTCTACTTTCATCTACAATAGGGAGGAATAAAAATCTTGTTCCGGGAGAAGTTATTTCAGCAATAATAAATGGGACAGAAGAACTACTTTCTGATTTAAGAGGTTTTGGAGTAGATATTCGTTCAACTGGAGGTGAGACAGCCGATGTTGGTGATCTTGTACGAACAATTATAGTTGACTCTACAGTAGTAGCAAGAATGAAAAAAACAGATGTTATTACTAATAGTAATATTCAATCAGGTGATATAATAGTAGGTTTATCCTCATTTGGTCAGGCTAATTATGAAAGCGAATACAATGGTGGTATGGGAAGCAATGGTTTGACTTCTGCTCGTCACGATGTTTTTGCTAAGTATCTTTCAGAAAAGTATCCTGAAAGTTATGATTCTTCAGTTCCTGAAAGCTTGGTTTATTCTGGAAGTAAAAAGTTAACAGATACTTTAGCTGACTTAAGTGTAGATGTGGGTAAATTAGTTTTGTCACCAACCCGAACATATGCGCCAATTATAAAAGAGATTCTAGAAAAGCATCGCGCTAATATTCACGGAATGGTACATTGTAGTGGAGGAGCACAAACCAAAGTATTACATTTTGTTGACGATGTACACGTAATAAAAGATAAGCTTTTTGATATCCCACCTTTATTTGATTTGATTCAAAAAGAGTCTAAAACGGATTGGAAGGAAATGTACAAAGTGTTCAATATGGGACATAGAATGGAGTTGTATGTTCCTCAAGAAATAGTAGATTCTATTATTGCTATCTCTAATTCTTTTGGTGTAGAAGCAAAAGTAATAGGTAGAGTAGAAGCCTATGATGGTAAAAAATTAACTATTAAAAGCCCTTTTGGAGAATTTATATACTAGATGTTAGATAAGTTAGAAGCAATAAAAAATAGATTTGATGAAGTGTCAGAACTTATTGTTGATCCCAACATAATTTCTGATATGAAACAATATATCCAACTCAACAAAGAGTACAAAGACCTTCAGCCAATTATTGAAGCATATATAGAGTATAAAAATATATTGTCTAACATTGATAATGCTAAAGAATTGTTGAAAGACGATGAAATGAAGGAAATGGCAAAGATGGAGTTGGATGAATTGACGCCTAAACAAGAAGAATTAGAGGAAGAAATAAAAGTTTTACTTATTCCTAAAGATCCTGCTGATTCAAAGAATGCGGTTGTAGAGATTCGTGCTGGAGCAGGTGGGGATGAAGCTAGTATTTTTACTGGCGATTTGTATAGACTATATTCTAATTATGCTAGTTCTAAAGGTTGGAAAACTGAAGTTGTGGATATAGCAGAGGGAACATCCGGAGGCTATAAAGAAATCATCTTCAATGTAAAAGGGGAAGATGTCTATGGTATGATGAAATTCGAATCTGGAGTACATCGTGTACAAAGAGTTCCTCAGACAGAAACACAAGGTAGAGTACATACTTCTGCGGCATCGGTTGTGGTTATGCCAGAGGCTGAAGAGTTTGATGTTGAGATTAAAGATAGTGATATCAGAAAAGATACTTATTGTTCTTCAGGACCCGGAGGTCAGTCCGTCAATACGACTTATTCGGCTGTAAGGTTAACTCATATTCCTACTGGTGTAGTGGCTCAATGTCAAGACCAAAAATCGCAACATAAAAATTACGATAAGGCACTCAAAGTATTACGTTCACGTATTTATGAAATAGAATTACAAAAACGATTGGAGGAACTTTCAGGACAACGTAAATCAATGGTTGTTACTGGTGACAGGTCGGCAAAAATAAGAACCTATAATTATCCACAAGGACGAGTTACAGACCATCGTATTGGTCTTACTCAGTATAACCTTTCTAATGTTATGGACGGTGAAATTGATAAATTCATTGAAGAACTTCAGTTAGCAGAAAATGCAGAAAGACTACAAGAAGGAACCACTAATGACAACTGAGAATGACTAAAGAAGATTTATTTGAGCAAATACAAAAGAAACAATCATTTCTATGCATAGGTTTAGATACTGATTTGCAAAAAATACCATCTCATCTTCTTAACACAGACGATCCAATCTTTGAGTTTAATAAGCAAATAATTGATGCTACTCATGATTTATGTGTTGCTTATAAGCCTAATATAGCTTTTTATGAAAGCATGGGGGCAAGTGGTTGGAATAGCTTAAAAAAGACCTTAGAATATATTCCTAAAGAGATTTTTACAATTGCTGATGCCAAACGAGGGGATATTGGAAATACTTCAAAAATGTACGCCAAAACCTTTTTTGAAACTTATAATTTTGATTCTGTTACTGTTGCACCATATATGGGGTCAGACTCTATTAAGCCTTTTTTAGACTTTGATGGAAAGTGGGCTATTGTCTTAGCATTAACGTCTAATCAAGGGGGCTTAGACTTTCAACTCCTCAAAGATGAAGATAACGAAATGTTATATCAAAAGGTGCTTAAAAAAGTTCAAACTTATGGATATAACATCATGTTTGTAGTTGGAGCTACTAGAGCAGAAGCCTTGAAAGAAATTCGTAAGATAGCACCTGACAACTTTCTTTTGGTTCCAGGTGTAGGTGCCCAAGGGGGAAGTCTTGAAGAGGTTGCCGAATATGGAATGAATTCACATTGTGGTTTATTAGTTAACTCTTCTAGAGGAATTATTTATGCTAGTTCTTCACAAGACTTTGCAAAAGTAGCTAGACAAAAATCATTAGAGTTGCAAAATAAGATGAGTGAAATGCTGAAAAATGCATCACTTATAGAATAAAATACTGATTACGCATTATACTCACTAAACTAAATTAATGATGAAAAAATATTTAATCCTATCTATTTTGGTAGTGATTTCTATCGACTCATTTTCTCAACAAAAATATACCATTAGTGGTTTCATTAATGATAATGAAAATGGGGAATCATTGATTGGTGTAAATGTAATAGTTCAAGAAAAACTTGTCGGTACAACGTCTAATACATACGGCTTTTATAGTCTTACTTTACCAGAGGGTAGTTATGAAATTTCGTTTACTTATATTGGTTTTGAAACCTTGAAACAAAGTGTAAACCTTAACAAAAATATTTCACTCAATATTGATTTAATTAGCTCTAGTACTGATATTGGTGAGGTAACTATTGTAGCTGAAGAAACTGTTGTTGAAAGAACACAAACAAGTATAGTAGAGGTCCCTGTACAACAAATAAAAAACATACCAGCATTATTGGGTGAAGTAGACGTTTTAAAAGCTATTCAATTATTGCCTGGTGTACAATCTGGTGGTGAGGGAACAAGTGGCTTTTATGTACGTGGTGGCGGTCCCGATCAAAACTTAATTCTCTTAGACGGGGTACCTGTTTATAATGCTTCACATTTATTCGGTTTTTTTTCGGTTTTTAATGCCGATGCCATAAAAAATGTAAGGCTAACAAAGGGAGGTTTTCCAGCGCGTTTTGGTGGGCGTTTATCTTCTGTTCTTGAAATTGATATGAAGGAAGGCAATATGAAGAAGATCGAAGGTGAGGGAAGTATAGGATTAATTTCCTCAAAATTAACCCTACAAGGTCCAATTATAAAAGACAAGACTTCATTTATTGTTTCGGGAAGAAGAACTTATATAGATATTTTAGCACAACCATTTATTAGAAGTGCTAACGATGGTAACCCCGCAGGTTATTACTTTTATGATTTGAACGCCAAGTTAAACCATAAATTTTCTGAAAAAGACAGACTTTATTTGAGCGCTTATTTGGGTAAAGATAGATTTTATTTGTCTGAAGGAGACGAATATAGCTCATTAATAGATAATACCAATTACAAATCGACATCAAGAGATGATTTTGGTTTGGACTGGGGAAATGTAACTTCTTCTTTACGTTGGAATCATCTTTTTTCTAATAAACTATTTGCTAATACAACTTTGACATATAGTAAATACCAATTTAACACTATATATGATAGCTATTCATCAGAAGTAACACCATACACAACTGACATAGACACTACTAATTTCAACTATTTTTCTGGAGTTAAGGACTATGGCGCAAAATTTGATTTTGATTATTTACCTAATCCAAATCATTACATCAAATTCGGTTTAAATTACGTGTATCATAACTTCTATCCTGGCTCTTTGGTATTGTATCTCAGTTCCTACGAAAGAGATTCTCTTGGTGTAGAAAATTATCAGGCACCATATGACACTACTTTCAATTTTTCCGAAGCATTAGAAAGTAATGATGCTTTTTTTTATCTAGAAGATGATATAAAAGTTAATGATCAATTGAAAGTCAATTTGGGAATGCATCTAGGTTATTTTAATACCAATAACAAAACCTATTATTCTTTTCAGCCTCGATTTTCATCGCGTTATTTAATTAATAAAGATTGGTCTTTAAAAGCCTCCTATGCTGAAATGCAGCAAAATATACACTTGTTAACTGGTAGTGGAGCTGGATTGCCGACCGATATTTGGGTGCCGAGTACAGATTCTGTTCCGCCACAATATTCTAAACAAGTAGCTTTTGCTGCTAACAAAAACTTCTTAAATGGTTTGATAGAAGTCAGTATAGAAGGGTATTATAAATCAATGAGTGACTTAATCACATTAAAACCTGGTGCTGAAATTATTGGATTTGATGATTGGAAAAATAAAGTAGACACTAATGGAATTGGAAGGTCTTATGGTGCAGAGTTATTCATTCAGAAGAAAAAAGGTAAAACTACTGGTTGGATAGGGTATACACTTTCGTTTAGTGAGAGAAAGTTTGAAGGTGTTAATTTTGGGAAGTGGTATCCGTATAAGTTCGATAGAAGGCACGATTTTTCATTAGTGATGTCGCATGAATTTTCAGACAATTTCGATATTGGTCTAACTTGGGTTTATGGAACAGGTAATAATATGACCTTTTTAGAATCTAGATATCCATCAGTTAACATAAACGGCAATATAAATGGTATTGATGAAGGTAGTGTTGGTGAAATAGAATATTACCCTACAAGAAATAATCTCAGACTACCTGCTTATCATAGGTTAGATATAGGTTTAAACTTTCATAAAAAGAAGAAATGGGGAGATAGAACTATTTCAGTAGGTGCTTACAATGTTTACAATAGAAAAAATCCATTTTTTCTGTCTGTGAACGATAAGATAGAAGTGCAAAATGGTGTGCCTACAAGCACCAGAGTTGTTCAGCAAACCTCTTTATTTCCAATAATACCATCTATTTCTTATAAATTTAAATTTTAGAATAATGAAAAGATTTTTTTACTCCATCATAATCGTAATTTCATTTGTCTCTTGTGAAAATTTACAAACTGTTATTGATGTCGATTTACCAGCCCATGAATCTAAATTAGTAGTTAATTCAGTTAACGAAGTTGGCGAAAAGTGGAAAGCCTATGTCAGTGTTTCCCAAGCACCCTTGTCTACAAGTGATTTTGTTTTTTTGAACGATGCATTAGTGATATTAATTGATGGTGAGACCATTCTAGATACCTTAACATATAATGCACCTAAGAACAGATATGAATCTTCATTAATTGTACAAGAAGGAACGAATTTTGAAATTCGAGTATCACATTCAAAATACAATACCATAAATGCCACTTTGTTTCCTTTTCAAAAAGTACTTCTAAAATCTATTGAAGAGCTCCAAAATATCACTAGTGAAACAACGAGTCTTAAGTTTACAATTGATGATCCTCAATTGACTAATTATTATATGATTAATCTTAAAGCTTATTATTCGCAGGATGCTTTTGATACAACAGACATTTGGGAGGACTATTATTCAGAAATAGAAAAGATATATTTTGACAGCGATGACCCCTCTTTGAATCAAGGACAATTTTCAAGAGGCAAAGTGCTTTTTGATGATAAGTTATTTAATGGAACAATTAAAGAGTTTAATTTATTATTCGATAGTTATGTATCAACAAAAGCTGACTCTATACTTTTAAATTTATGGAGTGTAGATTATGCTTTTTACAATTATTTTACAACAAAGATTATACAATCAAATACAGGAAATAATCCCATTTTTAATTCTGAGCCTGTTAATGTTTATAATAGCTTTCTAGATGGTGATGGCGAAATTCAAGGATATGGTATATTTGCAGTATCATCTAGGGATAGTGTTATTATTAAAACGGATTAGCTCTTTACTCAATTTGATGTAAAGTCATTTTCAATAAGTCATAACTTGCCTTTATCTATATATTCTACATTTAAGTCTGATTACGATGTCGGATCTGATTTTTGAGTTCTAGAATATGTAATAATGAACTAGATATCCAATATACAGTCCATATAAGTATTATAACCGGCCCTAAAAAATTATTGTGAATCTAAAAAATGTTTAAATTGCAACATTAGCAAAAAGACTTGATTACAAAAAATGAAAAATCTAGTTTATTTTCTTGAAAAACAATTCTTTGGAGTTAGTGCATGGTGGGCTGGTAAGTTAGGTTTGAGACCTTCTTTTGTACGCTTATTTTTTATATATCTGTCTTTTGTTAACTTTGGTGTTCCGTTGATATACCTAAGTATGGTTTTTGTGCTAAGAGTTAGAAATCATTTTAAATACCGCAAAAGACCTAAAGTATTTGATTTATAATTAATAGAAGATTTTATTATAAAATAATACAAAGAATTCATGAGTGAAAAAAAAATACTAGGAGTTTGTTCTTGGGTATCAGAAAAGTTTGATCTTGATGTCTCAGGTATACGAATGTTGTTTATTATTGCCGCTATTCTTGGTTTAGGCTCACCTATTTTAATTTATTTAATCTTATATCTAGTAAAGCCAAAAAACATATAATTTGATGAGTAATACGATTTTAATAACAGGAAGTAATGGCTTACTAGGTCAAAAACTTGTTCATCTATTAAAACAAAAAAATAAAGTTGTGGCAACCTCATTGGGTTCTTGTTTAATTTCAGACCAGTCCGATTTTATCTATCAAAGTTTAGATGTGACAGAAGAAAAAAATATTTTACAAATATTTGAAAAATATAAACCTAACTTTGTGATAAACGCAGCTGCAATGACCAATGTAGATGGTTGTGAGGATGATAAAGATTTATGCCACAAGATAAATGTGACAGCTGTAAACTATTTGTCTAGGGCTTGTGAGAAGTTTAATTCGCATCTAATTCATATTTCTACAGACTTCATTTTTGATGGAGAAAATGGACCCTATCGAGAAAATGACCAAGCCAATCCTTTGAGTTATTATGGCTTGTCAAAATGGAAGTCAGAGCAAGTTTTACAACAATCCAATTGTAAATGGGCTATTCTGAGAACTATAATTTTATACGGAACAGCTGAAAATTTACAAAGAAATAATATTGTTCTGTGGGGAAGAAAAGCATTAAAAGAAGGTAAAGAGTTGAATATAATTGACGATCAATTTCGTTCTCCAACACTAGCTGAAGATTTGGCTCAAGCATGTTATTTAGTTATTGAAAAAGAAGCTATTGGCATTTACAATGCCTCAGGAAAAGACATAATGAGTATGTATGAAATGGTGGAGAGAATGGCCGACTTTTATCAATGTGATAAATCTCAAATAAAGAGAATATCTTCAACCACTTTAAATCAAAAAGCAAAACGTCCACCAAAAACAGGATTTATTTTAGATAAAAGTATTAAAGAATTGGGCTATAAACCCCATTCTTTTGAAGAAGGATTAACCTTGTTAGAAAAACAACTCAATTAATAATATCAATTAGACTCTATATGAAACGCATTATATTTTTGTTATCATCAATATTAATTACTAACTCAGCTTTTGCCGAAGAATCCAAAAACTTAGGAGATCGAATCAATGATTTCTTTGTGCCAATAGTAGATGTTATTGCTATGTTTATTTTTTGGGATCCTATTGCTGCTATGGGTTTCGATATAGGCACTTCAATTCCAATTGTTGTAGTTTGGTTAGTATTTGGAGCTTTATTTTTCACTTTAAAGATGAACTTCATCAACGTCAGAGCATTTAAGCACGCTATAGATTTGGTGCGTGGTAAATACGATGACCCTAAAGATGAGGGAGAGGTTTCGCATTTTCAAGCCTTAGCCACAGCTCTATCTGCTACAGTTGGTTTGGGAAATATTGCTGGAGTTGCTGTTGCAATAACTGTAGGTGGTCCAGGAGCAACCTTTTGGATGATTGTAGCCGGATTGTTAGGAATGTCATCAAAATTTGTTGAGTGTACCTTAGGTGTCAAGTATAGAGTAGTTAATGATAATGGTGAAGTTTCGGGAGGACCAATGTACTATCTTAAGAATGGTTTAGTTAAATATGGCTATGGGAATATTGGAAAAGTGTTAGCTGTCTTATTTGCTATACTTTGTATTGGAGGTTCTTTTGGTGGTGGTAATATGTTCCAAGCCAATCAGGCATATGCTCAGTTATCAGGGCAATTTCCAATGCTTTCTGGTAATGGTCCAATGTTTGGTTTTCTATTAGCGACTCTAGTAGGAACAGTAATTATCGGTGGTATTAAAAGTATAGCTAGAGTGACAGAGAAAATAGTGCCATTTATGGCAGTTCTTTATGTGGCTGCAGCATTAGTTATTTTATTTGTTAATTTTTCAGAAATCGGCAATGCTTTTGCTATGATATTTAAAGGAGCTTTTGCACCAAGTGCAGCTTTTGGAGGTTTTATAGGTGTCATAATTCAAGGTTTTAGGAGAGCAGCCTTTTCAAACGAGGCTGGGGTAGGTTCTGCCTCAATCGCTCACTCTGCTACCAAAACCAATGAGCCAGTAAGTGAAGGTATCGTGTCTTTACTTGAACCATTTATTGACACAGTAGTAATTTGTACAATGACAGCCTTAGTTATTATCGTTACTGGAATGTCTGGCGTTCAAGGTGTTGAAGGTGCTCAACTCACTTCACAAGCTTTTGAGAGTGTTATATCTTGGTTCCCATATGTCTTAGTTATTGCTATTTTCTTATTCGCATTTTCTACTATGATATCTTGGTCTTATTATGGGTTAAAATCTTGGACTTATTTATTCGGTTCTTCAAAGAAATCAGAACTCGTTTACAAGCTTATATTTTTAATTTTCATCATCGTAGGCTCATCAGTGAAATTAGGGGCTGTACTTGATTTTTCAGACATGATGATTTTAGCTATGGCATTTCCAAACATACTAGGTTTATTGATTCTATCTGGTGAGGTCAAAATAGACTTAAAAGAATATCTTAATAAAGTTAAAAGTGGGGTGATTAAAAAAATAAAATAAACATCTTATTAGTCCATGAAAAACTTTTTTTATTTTACTAATTCTCATAGGAATGGTATTGTATTTTGTCTCTGATAATTGTCATAATATTTGAAGTAAGAAATGCCATTCAAAAACCCCACATGAAGTCTACGATTTTTCTTCATAGAAGAAGGAAATCAGTCAGTTAAGACAAGTAAAAACAGCTTAGAGGATTAAATCGTCTACAGAAAAAACAGTTGAACCGCATCAATCTTTTAACTAAAAAACAAATTCTGTTGAAATTAATACTGCCGACACATTGGCTTTCAAATCTTTACCTGCAATATGGGAGGTGTTTTCTAAACGAATTTGCAAATACAGAAATATCTTAGGAGGATTTAATTGCATTAGTCAGTTAATGGAGGTGTATGCAATGGACTCTATTCGATTCGAATCCATTCGTCCATTTTTAGAAATAAATACTTCTTTAATTAAAAGGATTAATATCAACACTTGCACTATAAAAGAGTTGCCCTCACACCCTTATATTTCTTATAAATTAGCTAGTGTGATTATTAATTACAAACATCAACATAGGGTATACAAAAAACTAAGTGATTTAACGAAAATACATTTGATAGACTCCCTTAAATTCCGTAAAATTGCAACATATTTAACAACCAATGAAAACAAGTCTGTTAGCCAAACATATTAGGGAAGTAAAAGACTTTCCAAAAGAAGGAATTTCTTTCAAAGATATTACGCCGATTTTATCAAATCCTGAACTTTCTGCTAAGGTCATAGATTCATTTGTAGAATGTTTAAACGATAAAGAAGTAGATGCAATTGTTGGAGTTGAAAGTAGAGGTTTCTTATTTGGAATGTTATTAGCAAATGCTTTAAAAGTGCCTTTTATTCCTGTTAGAAAGGTTGGTAAGCTTCCTGCCGATACGATTGTTGAAGAGTATGCATTAGAATATGGAACAGCTAAAGTTGAAATACATACTGACGCTATTCAAGAAGGTTGGAATATTGTTGTTCACGACGATTTATTAGCTACTGGAGGAACAGCAGTAGCTGCATCAAAACTAGTTCAGCGATTGGGAGGTAATGTTACATCATTTTTATTTCTTGTCGAGTTATCATTTTTAGAAGGAAGGATAAATTTATTAGATTATTCAACATCAATAAAATCATTAATTAAATACTAGTATGGATTTTAATTACAATGAAAACCAGAAGTTAATTTCTGAAATGATTCGTTCTTTTTCAGCAAAAGAAATTGTTCCGAATATAAAGGAATGGGATGATAATCAAATTTTTCCTGTTCACATGTTTAAAAAACTCGGCGAATTGGGTTTAATGGGAGTTTTAGTTCCTCAAGAATATGGCGGATCAGGCTTTGGATACGCAGAGTATGTTACTGCAATCGAAGAATTAGCAAAAGTAGATCCTTCTGTTGGATTATCAATGGCAGCCCATAACTCTTTGTGTACTGGACATATTATGCAGTTTGGTAATGAAGAACAAAAGAAAAAGTATTTACCAAAATTAGCCTCGGCTGAATATATAGGAGCATGGGGTTTAACAGAGCATAATACAGGTTCCGATTCTGGTGGTATGTCTACTACAGCCGTAAAAGATGGTGATGATTGGGTGTTGAATGGAGCTAAAAATTTCATTACTCACGCTATTAGTGGTAATGTTTCGGTTGTTATTGTCAGAACTGGAGAAAAGGGAGATCCTAAAGGTATGTCAGCTTTTATTGTAGAAAAAGGAACACCAGGATTAACCTCTGGAAAAAAAGAAGATAAACTTGGCATGCGTGCATCGGAAACAGCGGAGTTAATCTTTGACAATTGTAGAGTTCCTCAAGCAAATCTTTTAGGCAATGTTGGCGATGGTTTTGTTCAAGCTATGAAGGTTTTAGATGGAGGTAGAATCTCTATAGCAGCATTGTCATTAGGTATTGCCAAAGGAGCTTATGAAGCAGCCTTGAAATATGCTAAAGAAAGAGTGCAATTCGGCAAGCCTATTGCTCAGCACCAAGCTGTAGCATTTAAACTTGCTGATATGGCTACTACCATAGAAGCCTCTGAGTTATTGATATATAAAGCTGTCGTTAAGAAAAATGCTAATCAAAAAGTTACTTTAGATGGAGCGATGGCTAAGTATTATTCTTCTGAAGTAGCTGTTAAAGTATCTACAGATGCCATTCAGGTATTAGGAGGCTATGGATATACTAAAGACTTTCCTGTAGAACGATTTTATCGCGACTCAAAGTTATGTACTATTGGAGAAGGAACTTCGGAAATTCAAAAAATAGTCATAGCTAAGCAAATTTTAAAGTAAGCAGTTGTAAGTGAAGTAGATATTTGTATATTTGCAGCCCAATAAAAATTTGAATATGATAATTATTCCAGTAAAAGACGGAGAATCTATTGATAGAGCGCTCAAGAAATTTAAGAAGAAATTCAATATGACAGGTACGATGAAGCAGTTAAGAGCTCGTCGTGAATTCACAAAAAAGTCAGTTGAATTGCGTAATCAAAAGATTAAAGCCGCATACAAAGAAACTTTACAGAGGGAGGAAGACTAGTTTGCTTCTTGGCTCTGCTTATTCGAGACATCATTTGAATTTTTGATACTATTTTAGTATATTCGTTCAAAACGTTGTCTCTTTTTTTATGCCTTTGACTCAAAACTATCTTGAATATTTACTTTTAGAGAAACGCTACTCTTCTCACACAGTAAGAGCTTACCGTACCGACCTTAGAATATTTGAGTCATATCTTAAGGATATTTATTCCACTTCTATTGATAAAGCCAATCATGCTATGATACGTAGTTGGTTAGTTGAAGAACTTAACAAAGGAAATTCAGCCCGGACAGTCAATCGTAAAATCACAACCCTAAAGTCTTTTTATAAGTATCTTTTTAAAAAGAAGATAATAAATCAAAATCCTACCTTGAAGATTTCATCTTCTAAAACTTCAAAAAAGTTACCTCAGTTTGTTGGACTTGCTGATATGAATGAACTTCTCGATAAGTTAAAATTTAAAGATAATTTTTCAGGTTTTAGAGATAAACTCATCATTGAAATCTTTTATTCTACAGGCATTAGATTATCAGAGCTGATAAATATCAAACTTGCAGATATAGATTCTTTTAAAGGTCAAATTAAAGTATTTGGTAAAAGAAATAAAGAACGCCTTATTCCGTTTACTAAAGAGCTGCAAAAATCAATTGAAAGCTATTTAACTTTGAGAATGAAAGAAAAAGCAATCGATCGTTCATATTTATTACTAACAGATTCAGGCAAAAAACTCAATCCAAGCATGGTTTACAGAAAAGTAAATGATCTTTTAAAAGACGTAACCACCCTTGAAAAGAAAAGTCCACACATTCTTAGACACACTTTTGCTACCCATATGCTAAATAACGGAGCCGATTTGAATGTCATTAAAGAATTATTAGGACACGCCAGTCTTTCAGCCACCGAAGTTTATACTCACAATTCGATAGATCAGCTTAAAGAAATATTTAATAACGCTCATCCTAGAGCATAAAAACATTAGAATTATGCAAATAACCATTCACTCAGTACGTTTCGACGCCGACCAAAAGTTACTTAACTTCATAAACAGGAAAATAGAAAAGTTAACACATTTTGATGATGAGCTTATATCCTCTGATGTTTTTTTACGTATTGAGAATGCTACAGATAAATCTAATAAGTTAGTAGAAGTAAAAATTAATACGGGCTTTAACGAGCTGTTCGCAAGCAAAAAATGCGAGTCTTTTGAAGAGGCAGTTGACCTTGTCCAAGAAATATTGATAAGACAGGTCAAGAAAAACAAGCAAAAAAAGCGCTTAGTTTAGCCTTAATTTCTCCTAAAAAACAATATCATAAAAAAAAACAGTATTTGTTATTTGTGTGAAACAAAAACTTTAATACATTTGCAAACCCTTTTTCAAGAGGGGCTGTTTTTTTATTTTTTGAGATTGCCGCTATAGCTCAGCTGGCTAGAGCAGCTGATTTGTAATCAGCAGGTCGTGGGTTCGAG
>CAXFLH010000025.1:0-15072 GCA_964003875.1 uncultured Flavobacteriales bacterium
CGGGACCTCCTGATTTGGTAGAAAGAACGGGTAAACCACATGACATAGCTTCAATTAATACAACTCCAAAAGTTTCGTGGTAACTTGATAATACGAAACAATCAGCCTGCTGCATCTCAAATTTTATTTCATTCCTATTTTTTTTACCAACTATATGTACTTGAAGTTCTAATTTTTCGTCTCTAACAAAATCATCTAAATTTTTACGTTCAGAGCCGTCTCCGATAATTTTTAGTTGATAGCTATTTTGACCAAAAAAAGACTTCTTAAATGCTTTAATTAGTCCTAATTGATTCTTCTTTTTATCTAAATGACCAACATTCAGAAAAGTAAACTTATTTCTATTTGATTTCTTCAAAGGGAGTGTGAAAAAATTAGTGTCTACTACGTTTGGAATATATTTAAAACGTTCCTTTATTTTATCTTCTAAGAGACTACAAAAAGGTTCACTTACCGCTATATTACATTCACTATTTGCAAATACTTGTTTAGCAAGTTGTAATTGTCTTTGGTTATAAATTTTTCGAGCAAAGCCTGTTGAATGCTCGGTAACAACAAAAGGAATGTTATACTTATCTTTAATCCATAAAGCTATTTCTCCAGCTAAAAAGGTATGTACATGAATCACGTCAGGCTTTTCATTTTCTATAATGTACTTTTTAAATAAAAACTTACCTTCTTCGAATCTGATTTTCGCTGTTCTTTTTTTAAGTTTAGGAATAGATAAGAAAGGTCTAACATAGGTTTTTATTTTATCATCATCATAGAACTCATCAGAAAATACAAAACGTTTAGATTTTAAAATAGTATTAAACGTTATAGGTATGGGACTGATTACCCCAACTTTACATCCATTATTTAATAATGCCTTAGCCTGATCATAAAAGAATAATGAATTAACAGGGTTAAATTTATTCTTATATGCCGAAGTCAATAGTAAAACATGCATCTTAACGCTTTTTTAAAAGAGATGAAAATTTGTTTTTGTATAATTCAAAATCAGATATTTTCATGACAATAAATTCAGAATATGGGACAGTATTTTTTTTAGAGAATACAATAGATTTAATTATTACATCAAAGGTATAAGAAATAGAGGTTGCTATTGCTGCTCCTTTAATGCCATAAAGTGGGATTAGCCATAAATTTAAAATAAAATTACTTAAAGCTATCACCATAGCAATATAGGTATTAATTTCTGGAAAACCTCTACCAATAAAATCGTTGGCAAGCACTCTGCCTGTAGAAAAAATAATTACACCAGGTATTAAATATAAAAATGGTAAAATACTTTCTACAAAGTTATCACCGAAAAGAGTTATAATTATCCAATGACTTAAAAGTGCTAGAAGACTACCCCCAATTAGCGATATGAATAAAGTATTTCTTGCAGCTAAGGAAGTGAATTTGTTTTTGGACACGTCATCAGTTAGGTTGGATATTCGAGCAAATAAAACGGTTGAAACGGATTGAGATACTGTCCATATTCTTTCGGACAATATCACAGCAATAGAATAGAAACCTACAGCAGAATTATCCATGAAAAAAGCTATCAAAAACATATCTAAACGATAGTTTAAAAAGGTCAGAACATTACTAAAATGACCTTTAAAACCAAAATAAAAACTATCCTTTAAATAAGATGTAGAATACTTTTTCGGCCATAACAAACCATAAGATTGATATAGAAAATAAAAGGTGATAATTAACATTAATATTTGTGTGGATGCAAAACTTAATATGGCTCCAATGACACCTAATTTTAATACCCAAACAAAAAATATAGAGAAAATTAATAGTCCAAGTTGGTTAAGAAGAATAATAATATTAAACTTTTTAAATTCTTCCTTTCCCTGAAAAATAGTAGTTAGATTTTTTTGTGTAAAGAGTATTGGTAAAAGTAATAAACTGTACATCAAAAATTGTTTACTTATATTTTCAAAAAAATAATCTTTAAAATAGAACACTACCAAAATACCGACTAGAATAGATAAAATACTTAAAATAAAAGAGGTTATTAAATTTGTTGAATAAATATCTATATCTGAATATCTCTTTTTAGCCACATAAAATACAGTAGAAGTTGATAAACCTGAATTAAAAAATGTATATAATAAATTAGGAAGTAAAATCGCTAAAGTATATTGCCCTTGACCTTCTGCTCCAAGTGTTCTGGCAATTATCATTGTGGCTAAAATGCCAAAACCTATACTCAGCACTTGTCTAGTAATAGTTAAAGCAGAATTATAAAATACACCCCTATTCATTTATACTTTATTGATTTTTGGCAATCTTGAGAATAATTATAACTCTACATATATAAAAAATTGACATCAGCATACTAAACAGTAGTAAATATTGCTCAAATCCCCATAATTTAATATGTGCATATAATAGACTCCCCATAGATAAGACAAACATAATCAATTGCAAATTGAAACTTAATTTTTGTTTCTCAAATGCAGTATGAATACTTGTTAAAGGAGAGGCAATAAATTTGAAAATAAAAAATGGTATCAAAGATTTAGCATAAACACCTGACATTCTCCAATCTTCACCAAAGACAAAAGCAAATAAATCTTCAACAATAAAAAAAGCACCTCCAAAAAATAGTATAGATACTAAAGTTAATTGTATTACCATTCGTTTTGTTAGAATATATGCTTGATCTAATTCGTTCTTTTTACTAACAATATCTTCTAAAAATACTTGATTGATGGTGTTGCCTAAAAAAGCAAAAGGAGTCGCTAAGACTTTGTACATTAATGAATATAGCCCTAATAATGAGGTCGAATATAGAACAGGTATTAGCAAATTAATTGCATTTATGCTTAGATTATTTAATAATATTGAAAAATTGGTGTATTTCGGAAAATCAATGAACCTTTTAGCAAGAATTAATAGCAAAGAGGTATTCACTTTATCTATTTCAAATTTTGAAACTTTCCATAAATAAAAAGGCGCTATCAATGAGGAAATTATCTTTCCAATTATTAAACCATATAGTCCTGATTTCACTAATGGAAAACTTAATTGAATGATTGAAAATGAAGTAGAGCGATAAATTTCAGAGTTAGATATCGTTTTAAAGTTCTTTTTTCTTAACTCATAATAATTTAGGGTGTTATAAGCTCCTACAGAAAAAACCACAATTGGTATAAAAAAAAACCAATAGGCTAAATCTGGTTCATTAAAAAATTCAATTAAATGTGACTTAAAAAGAATAAAGATTAGAAAAAGTATTACACTCACAATTAGGCTTACAAGTAAAGATAGTATAGTTAAATGCTTAGCTTCTTTATCAGTTTTGACTAATACTAGCGCTTGTTCATACCGTCCATTTACTACTGATCCTAAAACAATCGAAATGGATGTAAATAATGCAAGAACACCTAACTCTTTAGGGGAATATAATCGGGTTATGAAGGGCGATATTATTAAGGGAATTAGCTGAGCTAAAACAGTACCCTTTAAAAGAGTGAATATATTCTTGTAGAATACGGAATCTTTAAAATCTTTCTTAAAATTCACCATTGGTTAAACGCTAGAAGATTTAACCCATCTATAATAAATCAACAATATAAGTTTGTTGTTCTTCTGTTAAAAATGGGCTCATTGGTAAAGAAAAAACTTCTTTAGCTGCCTTTTCTGAAATTGGAAAATCCCCAACGTTGTAATTTAACGATTGATAACATTCTTGCAAATGTAATGGAGTTGGATAATGGATAGCTGTTGGCACTTCATTATCTTTCAGTAGTTGAATAAATTCTTCTCTTTTCTTAGATTGAACTGTAAATTGAGCATAAACACTTGTTCTACCTTCTCTAATTACAGGTAATTTAAGTTGCTTATCTTTTAATAATTCAATGTAACGACTTCCAATTTCTTCTCTTTTTTGAACTTCATCGGCAAAGTGTTTCAGCTTAACATCTACAACGGCTGCCTGAATAGTATCCATTCTACCATTCACGCCTATAACTTCGTGTACATACTTTTTCTTTGATCCGTGAGCAAGAAATAGCCTTGCTTTGGCAGCAAGATCATCATCACTCGTGAATAATGCACCACCATCTCCATAACAGCCCAAGGGTTTAGATGGAAAAAAACTTGTACAACCAAAGTGACTTAGGTTACAGCTTTTTTTATCCTTATAAGACGCTCCGAAACTTTGGGCAGCATCTTCTATAACTATCAAATTATTTCTCAATGCTATATCATTAATCACATCCATATCAGCAGTCTGACCATACAGTGAAACAGGCATAATAGCTTTGGTTCTATCTGTTATCTTATCTTCAATTTCATATGCGTTTATGTTATATGTATCTTCTTCAATGTCAACAAAAACAGGAATAGCACCCAACAAACTAATCACTTCACTAGATGAAATAAAGGTAAATGGTGTCGTAATTATTTCATCACCTGGTTTTATTCCAATAGCTAATAATGCAATTAAAAGTGCATCTGTACCACTAGCACAAGCTATAGCATGTTTAGCGCCCGTATACTTTGATAAATTAGATTCTAATTCTTTAACAGATGGCCCCATTATGTATTGAGAGGAATCAAGAACAGCATGTATAGCAGAGTCTATTTCTTCTTTATAAGATTGATACTGCGATTGTAAATCAATAAAAGGAATTTTCATATTATGAGATAAGTTGAACTGTATTATTCGAAAACTTGTATTTAGTATTATCAAACGAATCTATTGCCATATTATTATCTTTAAAAGTAAGCCGATTTCCAGCCACACTAACCCAGCCTTGATGCTTAGCTGGAACACCATATACCATTTCAAAAGGTTTCACATCACGAGTAACAACAGTCCCTGCTCCTATAAGAGCATACTCTCCAATAGTTAATCCACAGACTATGGTAGCATTAGCACCAACAGAACAGCCTTTCTTTAATAATGTTTTTTTAAATTCTTCTTTGCGTACAATAAAACTACGAGGATTAATCACATTCGTAAAAACCATAGAAGGCCCTAAAAATACATCGTCTTCAATTTCGACACCTTCATAGATAGATATATTATTTTGAACTTTTACTCCATTACCTATCTTTACTTTAGGGCCAACTACACAATTTTGACCAAAAGAACATCTCTCACCAATAGAGGTTTCAGATAAAATATGAGAAAAATGCCAAACTTTGGTATCAATACCTATTGAAACATTATCGTCAACAATGGATGTAGGATGAATAAATACACTCATAATTTACAAAATGGATGGTAGTCTCCCTTAAGACCTAAGGGCTCAGAATTTCTAATAGCATGTACAATGTCAATTGACGTTTTAGCTTCTAACAAACCAAAACCATTTCCTTCAATTATCGCTTCATAACTTTTAGTGTGTAAATCAGTAAAACCTCCGCTAAACTCTATCTCTTCGCCTTCCACTGAAATAGAACGATACGTTCTCTGACCTAAAGCCTTGATGTTTTCAGGAATCAAATCATAATTTACACTTAGAAACCATCTTACTCTAGCTCTTTCTAAATCTAGAAATCCGGCAGCTATATCTTCTTTTAATATATGACAAATATTGCTTTTAACATCGCCAAAAATCCAAGTTAACATATCATAAAAATGTATTCCAATATTAGTAGCGATACCTCCAGATTTAGAGATATCACCTTTCCAAGATGTAAAATACCATTTTCCTCTACTTGTTAGATAACTTAAGTCAATATCATATATTTTATCTTTTGGACCTTTATCCACTTTCTCTTTAAGAGCTATAATGGATGGATGAAGCCTAAGTTGTAAAATATTATTTATTTTTTTCCCGTAATCCTTCTCAACCTGCTCTAAGGCATCAATATTCCAAGGGTTTAATACCAAGGGTTTCTCGCAAATGGCATGAGCACCATTACGTAAAGCTAATCTTATATGAGCATCATGTAGATAGTTTGGAGAACAAACACTTACATAATCTATTGCGTCACCAGAGTTTTTGAGTTTGTAAATATGTCTATCGAATCGCTCAGGCTCAGTAAAAAAGTGAGAATCAGGAAAAAAACTATCTATAACACCAACACTATCGAATCTATCTAAAGCAGCCACTAAATTATTGTCAGTATCTTTGATAGCCTTCATATGTCGTGTAGCAATATATCCTGCTGCACCTATTAATGCGAAGTTCTGTTTCATTAGAGTCTCCAAATGGGTTCATTAACGATTCCTTTGATATCAAGAATAATAGGGGTGCCCATTGAAATAGAATTGTAATCTTCAGTTTTTAAATCTATAAATTGAAGATGAGAAACGCAAACAACAATAGCTTCATATTTCTTTTCAGCTGAAAATGGATTAGAAATAATTTCTCTATTATAATGAGTTTTCAGCTCGGAATTATCAACCCAAGGATCATAAATATCAATACAACATCCATAATCTTCTAATTCATCAATAATATCTAATACTTTAGTATTTCTAATATCTGGGCAATTCTCTTTGAATGTTAAACCTAAAATTAAAATATTGGCACCTTTGATATTCTTATCACTATCAACCAAAAAACGAATTGTTTTTTTTGCAATATAAGCTGACATACCATTATTAATTATTCTTGACGAAAGAATAAGGTTTGGCTTATACCCCATTTTCTCGGCCTTAAATGTAAGATAATAAGGGTCAACACCTATACAATGTCCACCAACTAGACCTGGCTTAAAATTTAGAAAATTCCATTTGGTACCAGCAGCTTTAAGAACTTCGTTAGTCGGAATATTCATTGTATCGAATATTAAGGCTAACTCATTAACTAAAGCTATATTCACGTCACGTTGCGTGTTTTCAATTACTTTAGCAGCCTCAGCTACTTTTATTGAAGGTGCCTTATATGTACCTGCAGTGATAATGGACTTATATAAAGAGTCAACAAAATCAGCTACTTCAGGTGTTGAACCACTAGTGATTTTTAAAATTTTAGTTAATGTCTTTTCTTTATCACCAGGGTTAATTCGCTCTGGACTATATCCACAATAAAAATCAACATTAAACTTTAATCCTGAAGCTTCCTCAAGAATAGGCACACACTCATCTTCTGTAACACCAGGGTAAACAGTAGATTCATAAATAACTATATCACCTTTCTTTAGTACACTACCAACTGATTGGCTTGATTTTAACAAGGGAGTTAAATCAGGTTGATTTTTACTATTTATGGGTGTAGGTACTGTAATAATATAAATATTACACTCTGAAGTATCATTGATGTCAGTAGTATATGTTAAGTGTTTTGAAGATTCAAGGTTAAGCTTTGACATTTCTAATGTTCTATCAAAACCTGAGTTTAATTCATCAATTCTAGATTTATCGATATCTAGACCAATTGTAGATGTTGATTTTCCAAATTCTACAGCAAGTGGGATTCCAACGTAACCCAAACCAATAATTGCTATTTTATTACTCATTTTAAACAGTCCTATTTATATTAAAAAAAGTCTTCAAATGAAGACTTTTAAATATAATAGAATATAAATAATTAATATTCCCAAAGATCGTGTTCTAAGTTAAAGATTTCTTCTTTAATCTTTTCAGCTTCTAACAGCGCATCTATACCTTCTTTATATTCAGATATTTTTCTGTCATATTTATTAGACTCTTTGACAATTCTACTACTGAAAAATCTTTTATGAAATATATCATCATAGGTTAGACGAGCTGCATCATTTTTTCTGTGATTAAAAACCTCAGATTTGGATAAAATTTTTCTAGCTTCAGGGAAATAAACCCAAAACAATGAAGTTTCGCCAGTATAAATACCATCTTCATTTTTTCTATCAATAACTGGGCAAATACCGATAATTCTAACTTCCATTACAGAACGTTGCTTATCAAAGAACCACTCTTCTTTAATTCTATATTTTTTCACATCATGTCTTTGAAAGATGTTATAAGTGGTATCTAAATAATATTCTTGATTATCTGGATCAAACTTCTCTTCAATAGTCATTTTTTCACCTTCCATAATACCAATCAAATCCACCTCTGAACGAGACATAGGAGACTGAAACTCATCATCATTAGTAGCATTACCATATGCAGTAATCGTTCCCTCGTCAATAGCTTGCATCAAGACATCAATTAAGTTTTGTCTATCATTTATTGGTAACAAAGGATAGTAGAAAACTTGATTCATCTTTTCTCTTAAATCAATTACTCTTTCGATTTTTGTTGACCACATTACATCAGCCTCTCTAACATATTGATAATCTTGAATCATTCTTTCCTTACCTCCATCTCTGATATCTTTGTCATAGGCTCCATCACGGGGTGTACCATCTAAAATATCTTGTGAAAACGAAAAATGTGTAACGCAAATTAAGGATACAACTAAAATTAAATTCTTCATAATATTAGGTTTTAATTTATTGTTAATTTAACCGCTGGCAACGATTTAGGTGCGCCATCGGGACCTTTACAAGTTATATTCGTAAAATACAGTACTGAACCAACTTGAAGAGATTCAAACAATGATTTCATTTCTGGTGTTACTTTATTACCCTTAGCAAATTTAGTAACAAGTTCTCCACGCTGAGTTACATCAACAGAGAAGCCTGTAATTCTGTACTTAATATCAAAAACAAAGTTGCTTAATTCAGCATACAACTTAGCATTAGAAGAAAGTAACTGACTCTTCTTGACTTTTTTGTTTTTAGATCCTAAAAACTTTGGCTCTGGCTTAGGAGTTCTCATTACTCTATACTCCAAAGAGCCCATACTTCTTCTTTTACCATCAATTTCGGCAGTTACGCTAATTTTAGCTTTTCCCGTAGTTTTTGGGAAAACTTCCCATCCTCCACCAACTTTCTTTACAGTTCCATTATCACAACTTACACTTAACTTGTCCTTAGGAACACCTGGTACAGAAACATCAATTGGGTTTCCTAATGCACCTTCTTTTAATGGATGGCTGGCAAGAATGTAAAATACATTCATCTTAGTAGGAGATACAACTAAACTTGCTCTAGCAACTTGATACTCGCCATCAAATGGATATAGTTTTGTTCCAGCATCAGTCTTCATTGAGATAAGGCCACCCCATTTTTTGTAGCCTTCGGAATTTGCCTTTACGGCATACTTTCCTTTTCCAGAAATAACAGGTATAGAGTCATAATTACCTACCATTTTATATTTTCCATCCTCATCAACTTCGTAATCTCCAACATAAATTAGAGGGTTTTGAGTTGTATCCTTCGCAGCTAGAAAAACATCAGCCTTGAAAGAATCTCCTAAGAAAACATAGTTTGAATTTGCAATTTGAATAGCATCAGCAGATGTAAACTTTAAAGAACCAGCATCAATTTCTTGTTTAAGATAACTAATAACATCAGATTCTGTATTTCGAACATCAGTCTGAACTTTAGAAAGAAGTGTTACTGCTGCAACTAGTGGCATATCAAAAAAGTTTCTTTCTAACCACGTTTGATCTGACATTTTTGCTCCTACATTTACTTTTTCTACTTCAAAACTAAGAGTTTCACTAATAGCGTTTTTTAAAAAATCATCTTCAATTAATGATAGTGAATAATCTCTAAATGACTCTAGATTATCAACAAGTATTTGTCCATTGGGTTCCTTGACAAGAAAATTACCAGAGGTTAATCGATCCTTCTTCTTCTTTATATTGATTATATTTTTACTTTTTTGTGAATCAGTCAATTCATTAAAAGTAATATCTCTTATCGGTTGTGGTTTGCCATCAGCATCTAAATTCTCGCCTTCTAAAGTGACTTTATCTTCAGCTAACATAACTAAAGAAAACTTTAAATTTTGTATCATCTGAACAATAGAGTCTGACTTAGATTTAATACTAAAAGCTTTTTCCTTCCAAGGTCCAGCCTTATTAGGATTGGTTTCGGCTGCTAAATTAAACTCATTATATATATCATCATTTTTAAGACTAAAATTTTTGGTGGTTTTAACAATTCCATTATTTATTTTTGAGAAAGCGTCTAAAACTTGTTTTGATACATTTAAAGCTAACAAGGCTGTTAGAACTAAATACATCATTCCAATCATTTTCTGTCTAGGTGATAAATTATTTCCTGCCATCAGATTTTTCTAATTAAATTTAAAATGAATTATTTATTCATTGCACTTAGCATATTAGAATACATTTTATTTAGAGCCTCTAAATTATCACCTAATTTAGAAATCTCCATTTGGAACTTCTCAGAGTCGCTTACTGAATTACCCATATTTTGCATTGTTTTAAGCTGCAAATCATAATAGGTATTCATTTCAGCTAATTTTCTAGCTGCTTCACGCATTTGATCACTGTAGTCACCTGTTGCAGAAACTGCATCCATGGATTTATTGACACCTTCTACTGTTTCATTAAAGCTTCTTAAGTTATCTCCTAATCTAGTTATGAGAGCTTGGTCGACATTAGCATTTTCCAACATGTTGTCCAACTCCTGAATTGGTGTTTTAGCCGATGAGGAAGATGCATTATCATCAGGATCTTTCATATATGCAAGTTCTGGGTATACTAAACTCCAATCTGGCTCTTCATGTGGCTTTTCAAATGCTGAGAAGAAAAAGATTATTGCCTCAGTAGAAAGACCTATTGTTAACATTGCTCCAGCTCCTGGCCAATCCATTAGTTTGAATAGTGCGCCAAGAATTACAATAGCTGCTCCAAAACCATAGAGCTTTGCCATTCCATTTTTAAACTTCTTTGAATTAGGGTTGATTAATGCCATAATATAGTTGTTCTATAAATTTGTTAAATAATTATCTAAAATCTGCTTTGTCTCTACCAATAAATGATATTACATTTCTAAAACCAATATAAGATTTTGCTGTATCTTGAAATTCGTAATCTCTAGTTCCAACTTGTATAAAGTGAGAAATATCTTTCCAGGAACCGCCTCTTATTACTTTACGTTTTAAAATCTCAGGATCTGAATCTTCGGCATCATAATTGAAATCAAAATTCATATCGTGAGCAAAATTAAATGCTGATTCATCATAAGCATTACTTGTCCACTCAGCAACATTCCCTGCCATATCGTATAGACCAAAATTATTAGGATTGTATGAAGCAACCTTAACTGTTCTCAATCCACCATCGGCAGTGTAGTTGCCACGTCTTGGCTTAAAGTTTGCTAAAAAGCATCCAGCGTCATTAGTCGTGTAAGGACCTCCCCATGGATAAGGAGCTAAATCATATCCTCCTCTAGCAGCATACTCCCATTCAGACTCAGATGGAAGACGAAATTGATCATGTAAAGGCTCTTCTCTATCATTTAGGTAATTATCCAAGATATGTGTTCTCCATTTAGAAAACGCCACAGCTTGTTTCCAAGTCACACCAACCACAGGATAGTCATCAAATGCAGGGTGATGAAAATAATTTCTAGAAAGTGGATCATTGTAGGAATATGTGTAATCTGAAGTCCAAACTAACGTATCAGGGAAAATGTTAATTTCGGGCTTTTCTATAAATATAGACCTATCTTCTTTACCTTTTGCTTTGTTTGCTCTCGAAGAAGCTCTGACTATATCAACATCTTCGTAGCGATAATTATATTTCCTTGTGTCAAATTGACGCCTTGAATAGAAACGTTCATGCTCCGGAAGATACATCTCATCTTCAAGAACCTCTCTTACTTCAGCATCCTCCCAACGAATAGGTTTGTTCCAATCAATATTAGGTGGATCAATAAAATTACCATATTCGTCCTCTTCTATTAACTCATATCCCTCGACACCATTTTCACCAAGAATTACTCTAGCAATAGAATCACGCACCCAAGTAACGAATTGTCTGTATTCATTATTTGTTATTTCTGTTTCATCAATGTAGAACGCTGCAACTGAAACAGTTTTATGCTGTGTAACGTGTGCATAAGGCACATCTTGATCGCCTGGCCCCATATTAAAACTACCTTGAGGAACAAAAACCATTCCATAAGGATCAGTTGGATTCCAAATAGGTCTATTCTGAACGCCAATCAATTCTCCGTTACCAGTTGTTGAACAACTTGCAAAAATAATTGCTATCAAACCGAGGATAAATAATTTTTTCATAATACTCATATTTTTATACCTCAAAAGAGGTTTTATTTTTAATCTAAGCCACAAAATCACCACTAAAATAAGTGATGATTAAGCTTGAGAAAGTCACAAATATAACAATTTTATAAGAATCGCGGGTTTTTAAATCCTTTTACTACTTTGTTATAGTCTATTTTGAAACAGTATCCAAGCATAAACTCGAAAGTCCCTGAAGTAGATACGTTTGTTGTTGGTACATCATATGAAAATCCAAACTTTAAATCTTCGTTGATGTGCATACCTAATAATATTACTGCACGAGAACTCGGTCTATATGTAACTCCACCCCAAAGCTTTTTATTGTATTCAAGCAATGAAGTCAAATCAACTGTTGTAGTTACACCTTCAGTTTTAACTAATAAGGACGGTTTTAAATCAAGCTTATCATTTAATCCGTGTAAATATCCAGCTGTTAGATAATAATGCCTTTTAATATCAATAATGTCTATTGATGTTGCTATCGTCGGTTCATTTATATGTTTTGAAGAAAGTCCAACGTATAATTTTTCTGAATTGTAAAACAATCCTAATCCTAAATCTAATCCTGACGCCTTATCAACAGAAGTAGGAATAGATGGGTCAGGATTTTGTGTGATAATGTTAGCCCCATCAATCTCATCTTGAATAACTCCTACAGAAATACCTACACCTAATTTGCCTCCAGAAAGTTCAACTTGGTAAGCATATGAAAGATTTAACGATAAAAACTCATTTTGTCCAATTTTATCTGTCAATATATTTAGCCCTAAACCACCATGTAATAGGGATAATGGGCTTTGAACTGTAAAATTAGTTGAGACAGGAGCATCTTCAAAGCCAACCCATTGAGAACGATGCAAAGCAGTCGCACAAATTGCTTGCTCACTACCTGCAGACCCCGGATTGAAAGATAGATTATTAAAAATATATTGACTAAACTGAGGATCTTGCTGTGCTTTGGAATGCAAAGCGAAAGAAAACAACAAGAAAAGCAAAAAATATTTTTTCATAAAAGGTAACGTCAAAACGTATATCACAATTAATATTCGGCTAAAATAACTATTTTTTTTTACTAGAAAAATAGCATGAGTAAGTATTCTTTTAATGTTGATTCATTTTTTGAAATGCTTTCCACCACCTTTCAGGCACATCTCCATTAACTGCTATCTGATAGTCGTTGTATGAACAAGGAATAAAATAATTTTCAAAAGGCAATGAAGAATTTGATTCAATTATTGGGACTTCCATCCACCATTTTTCCAATTTTTTATTTTTATAAAAACAAATATTGTACTCTCCTTTTCTCATTGAAACATGGTATTTGACCATGTCATCATCTGTAGGTTGGAAAAGTTTCATTTTATGAAAAAAACCTTCTAAAAAGCACCAAATCATTTGTGCTATTAATTTTTCTGACTGAAAGTTTTTATCCTCAAAATTGATGTAATTGAATATGCCTAGTGATTTTAATCGGCCACTTATTCCAGCATAACGCATTATTTGACAAACTTCTTCAGCATAAAAACCATTAGGAGAACTTTTAAGTACTGACGGATTATCAGAAAGTCGTATACATCCCATATCTAAGCTAATAAAATCTGCATTTCGAAGTGAAGGCTCTACTTCTTCAATGTTTTGTCGAATCTCTCCAAGTCTGTAAGCATCAAAATAGAGTTTATTGAATAACTTAATGGAGTCTTGTGAATTAAAATAGGTTTGGTAACCAATATTTGTAAAATTAAATAGAACATTTGGCTGAATTTTGATAATCTCAGAAAGGTAAGACTCAGAAGCTAAAGTATTTTCATCTTCGCCAAAGTCAAAACGTGAATCAAAACTAACCATATTTGATAATTTCCCTAAGTGTACACATGAACGGTATTGTGCAAGGGTTAAGTCTTGTCCCCCACCAATGATAAGAGCAAATAAATTTCGCTGCTCACACTCAACTAAAACATCAGTAAGTAATTGATAAGTGTCATTAATTTTTTTACCCAATATCAATTGTCCTAAATCGGCTATTCTAAGCCTTTCTTGCCCCTCAAACAATTGATATAATTCTGTTCGTATTTTATCTAAAGAATCAGCCTTGTTTTCATATGAAGTTCCTCTAAATTCAGGTACACTAAAAATAACCAAATCCGCTTCAGCAAGGTTTGGAAAGTCACCTTGAGTATAAGCCATAATATTTCGTCCAAGCTGACTATTTTGGTAGTCTTCACTATGATGAACTAAAGGTTTAAAGCTTAACTCAAACTCCATTTATTTTTTCTTACTTTTTTCTGCCAACTTAAGACACATATCTCTAGTCAAAGATTTGGGTTCTACATCTTTTGGTATTTTAATATTTGTTTTGTTTTTACGAGCGCCCTCACCAATTTGAATAAAAGGACCATACCTTCCGTTAAGCACTTGAACTAGTGGCTCACCTTCAAAGCGATTTATTATTCTTTCTGCTTCGGCCTTTCTGTGAGCTAAAATTATTTCAATTGCCCTATCAATTTCAATAGTTAATGGCTCGTCACCATCGTCTTTTTTAATGGACACAAACTTGCCTTTGAACCTTAGATAAGGACCGAAACGACCTATAGCTGACACTACTTCTTCACCCTCAAACTCTCCAACTGTTCTAGGCAATTTAAACAATTCTAACGTTTCTTCTAACGTTATTGTGGTAATACTTTGCGATGATAATAATGAAGCGAATCTAGGTTTCTTTTCATCACGAGCCTCACCAATCTGAGCCATGGGGCCGAAACGACCTATTTTTACGTAAACATTTTCTCCTGATTCTGGCTCAATTCCAAGAAGACGCTGACCTTTAGCAGCCTCAGAAGTATCAGCAACATCATTGACTGTTTTAACAAAACCATCATAAAATTGACTAATCATTTCGTTCCAAACTTTTTCACCTTTTGCAATAAAGTCAAATTCTTTTTCTACATCAGCTGTAAAGCCGTAATCCATAACATCTGAAAAGTTAGTTTCTAAAAATTCAGTAACCACAATTCCAA
>CAXFLH010000026.1:0-14535 GCA_964003875.1 uncultured Flavobacteriales bacterium
GTTAAAATCAATTAGAAACAATAATTTAAAGAATAAACTTTTATTAAAGATTCCTAAATCTAAGCAAGATTTACGCGTTGATTTACCAACTATTGGCCTAGATACAATAAAAGATTGTAGAAAAGCAAATATTAAAGGAATTGTTCTTAAAGCAGGTCAAAATATATTTTTAGATAAACGCGAAGGACTTAATTTTGCTAATAAAAATAATATCTTTGTAATGGCTAAATGAAAAAGATTTTTATTTTAACAGGTGAGCCTTCTGGTGATAAATTAGCTTCTGATGTTATTAAAGAGTTAAAAAAGAAAAAAACTGATATTGAATATCTTTGCGTTGGAGGACAGCATTTAAATTCTATAGGTATTCAGACTATATATGACCAAAAAGATATTACTTATATAGCTTTTACAGACATATTGTTAAATATTTTTAAAATAAAAAAAAAAATAAATGAAACAGTAGAAAAAATTTTAGATTTTAACCCTGATATTTTATTCAGCAAAATATTAAATGCTAGTAAGGACGTTGAAATACCACAGCTCCCATTATTAGCTGATGGCACTGATAATAAAGATTTACAGTTTAAATATTATAAATCACACTTTTTTGAAACCTTTGATTTTTCTGATGATAGATTACTAAGAACCCCTGTATTTCATAGTAAAATAAATACCTATTTAGAAAACTTAACAGCTAAAACACCAGATTCTCTCATTGTTTCTTGTGACTACCTTATTGAAAAATCAAGAGTAAATCCAGACGTCTTTAGATATGTTGTTTCATATCTAACTTCCACATATGAACGTTCTAAAATAATGGGGTTAGAGAAAGTTTTCGTCCATCTTGTAAACAAGTATTACAAAACCAATGAGGTAACTTGGGTTGATGAAGCTCAAATGTTTAAAATTATTGATAGAGCTGAAACTATAGAACCTCTGATGATTGGCTCTAAAGCTCCAAATTTAGTGCTTAGGGATTCCTCAGATGTTATTCATAATATGTATGACATCAAAAAAGATTTAACTATGATTATTTTCTATGACCCTGATTGTGGACATTGTAAAAAAGAAATACCTGTTATAAAGCAAAATTATGACGAATGGTTAAATGACGGAATAAGTATAGAAGTCATAGCAGTAAGTGTAGAGTTAGACCGAGAAAAATGGGTTGATTTTATTAATACATACGACATCGGCGATTGGACAAATGTTGCCGAATTTAAAACCTTTGTTGATGGTGAGTTCAATAGACAAAACGACCCTTATGTTACACCCTTTCCCTATATCAAGCAATTGTACGATATAAATGGAACGCCAAAAGTATATCTATTAGATAAGGATAAAAATATTTTGGTTAATGCTATAAAAGGAAATATTGGAGTAGAACAATTGTCAGAAGTTGTTCTTAAAGAGGCAAAAAAATAACAGATTTATTATATTAGTAATTAAAATTAATTGGAAATTAGAAAAAAGGCAAACATTTCTTTGATTGCCTTTTTTTTATCTAAAGAATACATCAGTAGCACCACCAGAATACCTCATATAATCCGAGTCTTTAAAATCAAGCCTAAATGAGTATAATAAATTATGCACTTCTTTTCTTAATATTCCTTGGCCTTTTCCGTGAATGATTACCAATTTATGAACTTTAGCTTTTAATGCTTTATGAATGATATTTTCACACTTATCCAATTGATAGTTGACTATTTCATGATTACTCATGTGATAAAAATTGTCAAGTAAATTTTCAATATGAATATCTATTTCCCAAACTAATGGTGTTTTGGATTTGAAAATAGAATCTTTTTGTACTTTTTTAGTTAACTTTTTAAAACTATTTGGAACATAAGTAGTTTTCAAACTTTTCTCTAGGTCTTCATTAACTTTAATAATAGCATTTATTGAATGTTTTTCTTCAAAACCTTCATTAGTTAATATAATGTATAAATTATCTATTATTGAAATGACCTCGCCTCCACCTTCAGAGTCCAAAAACTTTATCTTATCGCCTATTCTTATTTTATTGTCCATAATGTAAGGGGTAAAAAGTAAGTTTGTTTTGTGATAACTTAAATGCCGGCATAGGTACCTTAATAAAGCTCAATATTTTTAGTGCTTTGTCTAAAAACTTTTTATCAGTTTTTATCTTTCTCAAATTGACATCTAAACTAGCGTAAAATTCTCTATGCGTTCCTTCTTCATAGGGGTTGCCATTATACATACCATCAGCACCATATCCAATAGCTACATTCAACCAACCCGGTAATGATGTTTTTTTAAAAGCATTAATATTGAACGATAACCAATAGACTTGACCGTTATAATCTTTTAATGACTGTTGCAGAAAATTAGAACCTAATAAATCTGGTCTGTATTTGGCGTATTCACTAGGTTTGAAAGAATATTTCATTTGTATTCTTTGTTCTTTCCACAGAAGCTCTTGACCAATAAATACAAAAGTTCCACATGTATTTGCAAATAAATCTCCCCAAGATGCTCCCCACTCTTCCGAAAATCCATCTAAAGTTTCAATGGTTGTTAGAAAAAAGGCTCCATACAAACCACCATACCATAATGCCTTTTTTTCACTTACATCACCCCATTCCATTAAGTCTTTTCCTAGCATACCAACTTGATAAGCAGTTGTGGCATGCCCTACTTTATCCATTTGCAACCAATTAGAATTATCATTTATCCAATGAAAATTGCTCTTAGGATAGTCCTTATACCATAAGTCGTTAAGAGCATACATTGTAGTAGAATATAAAACTATTTCAGTACCAAGAGCAATGTGGAATGCTCTAGTACTATCAGCCTTTTGTGCAAAACTGATTTGACTCAATAAACATATACAAACTACCAAGCTCTTCATTGTGCAAATATAGTTAGTACCTTTTTGAAATCTTACTATTTGATTTGAATTGTTTATATATCTTTGCTTAAGCAAAAAAATAAGCAATGATTGAAGCTAATAATCCAAATTTAAAAACTTGGTTAGAGGTAACACAAAGTAGTGACTTCCCTATACAAAATATCCCTTTCGGAATAGCATTTATTGATAATAGTAAGTTCGGAGTAAGCCGAATTGGTGATACAGTAATAAATCTATCAAAACTTTATGACCTAGGAGCATTTCATGGTATCCTTTCTGAAAACTATTTTGACAAAGATTTTTTAAACGATTTTCTTAAAAAGAAAAAATCAGATTGGCGTTCTGTTAGGAATAGAATATCTGAAATTTTTACTGATGAGAATAATAAAGATAAGTTTTCTTCTGTCTTGTATGATTTACAAGATGTAGAAATGTGTATGCCAGTAAAAGTTGGGGATTACACAGACTTTTATTCTTCTCGCCAACATGCTTATAATGTAGGTTGTATGTTCAGAGACCCTGACAATGCCTTATTACCAAATTGGCTACATATACCTGTTGGTTATCATGGACGTGCATCGTCTATAATACTTTCTGGTAAAGATATTTATAGACCTAAAGGTCAACAATTACCTTTAGATGCAAAAGCACCTGTTTTCGGACCATGTAAATTACTCGATTTTGAATTAGAAATGGCGTTCATCACTGGTGAAGGAAAACCTTTGGGTGATTCTATTTCAATTGATGAAGCTGAAGATTATATTTTCGGAATGGTTATTTTCAACGATTGGTCTGCAAGAGATATTCAGAAATGGGAATACGTACCATTAGGGCCATTTTTAGCTAAAAACTTCGCCTCCTCTATCTCGCCTTGGATTGTTACTTTAGATGCATTAGAACCATTCAGATGTCAAGGTGAAGAACAAGAACCTGAAGTTCTACCATATCTAAAGTATACAGGAAATAAAAATATTGATATCAATTTAGAAGTTCAGATTGAGTCCGATAACTTTTCTGCACATACTGTCTCAAAATCCAACTACAAATACATGTACTGGAATATGAATCAGCAATTAGCCCATCACACCGTAAATGGCTGTGACATTCACGCTGGTGATATGATGGCTTCAGGAACTATTTCCGGAAATGATGAGAGTGCCTATGGCTCTATGTTAGAACTTTCTTGGAAAGGAACAAAGCCTTTATTAATGCCTGATGGCAGCGAACGTAAATTTATCAATGATGGTGACACCGTTATAATGAAAGCACATAGCACTAAACACAATGTTAGAATTGGATTTGGTGAAGTTAGAACAAAAGTACTTCACTCTAAATAGTTTTCACTTTGGAGTCTATTAATCTTGACATAGAAAGAAAAGAAATTCTCAATAGATATAGAGGATTACTTAGAGATTGTAGAGACAAAACTAATAAGGAAGAAAAAAAACGTATTCGAAAAGCTTTTAATATTGCTGTTGAGGCTCATAAAGATATGCGTCGTAAATCTGGTGAGCCCTACATTTATCACCCTATTGATGTAGCGAGAATAGCTGCTAAAGACATTGGTTTAGGTACAACATCTATTATTTGTGCTTTATTACACGATGTTGTTGAAGATACCGATTATACCCTAGAAGATATTGAACGTATTTTTGACTCTAAAGTAGCAAGAATTATAGACGGATTAACTAAAATTTCTGATGTATACGATCAAAACGTATCTATGCAAGCTGAAAATTTCAGAAAGATGCTTCTCACCTTATCCGATGATGTGCGAGTTATCCTAATTAAACTAGCTGATAGATTGCATAATATGCGTACACTAGCCTCTATGCCTAAGCATAAACAGCTAAAGATTGCCTCAGAAACATTGTACCTCTATGCCCCTCTTGCTCACAGACTAGGACTTTATGCAATCAAAACAGAACTTGAAGATTTGGGGTTAAAATACACTAAGTCAGAAATTTACAAGGCTATTTCTGAAAAATTAGCTGAAAGCAAACGATCAAGAGTACGTTACATCAACAAATTCACTGTTCCTCTAAAAGAAGAATTAAATAAGCAAGATTTTAACTACACCATAAAAGGTCGTCCTAAGTCCATTTTTTCTATTCGAAATAAAATGTTGAAACAAGGTGTAGAATTTGAAGAAGTATTTGACAAATTTGCTATTCGAATTATTGTTCAAGCTAAACCAGAAGATGAAAAAGCTTTTTGTTGGAGAGTTTACTCTATTGTCACTGACTTTTACAAGCCTAATCCAGATAGATTAAGGGATTGGATTTCAACCCCAAAAGCTAATGGATATGAAGCTCTGCATACTACTGTAATGGGGCCTAATGGAAAATGGGTAGAAGTACAAATTCGAACTGAAAGAATGGACGACATTGCTGAAAAAGGCTTTGCTGCCCATTGGAAATACAAAGATTCGTCTTCTAAAGAATCAAATATTGACAATTGGATTAATAGAATAAGAGAGTTATTAGAAAATCCAGATTCCAATGCTATAGATTTTGTGGATAATTTTAAAATGAATCTTTTTTCTGAAGAAATATTTATTTTCACTCCAAATGGCGACTTAAAAACATTACCTAAAGATGCTACACCACTTGACTTTGCATATGAAATACATACAGAAGTTGGTAGCCATTGTCTAGGTGCTAAAGTCAATGGTAAACTAGTGCCATTTTCTCACATACTAAAAAGTGGAGACCAAGTAGAGATCATAACATCAAATAAACAGTCACCAAGGGAAGATTGGCTGAGTTTTGTAAAAACCTCTAGAGCAAAGTCAAAAATCAAAAACGCTTTAAAAGAAGAAAAAAAGAAAATAGGACAAGAAGGAAAAGCATTATTATTGAGGAAATTAAGGCATATAAAAATTAACTTCAATCATAATACCGAAAATGAAATGTTGAAGTTTTTTAACCTTAAAAATAGCTTAGACATGTACTATCTTTTTGGTGTAGGCAAACTTAATAATAAGCATATTCGTTCTTATGTAAACACCAAAAATCAAGGTTGGTATGGTTTGCTAAAAAGTAAAATTTCGAAGAAAGAACAAAAAAATATTGGTAACAGTGAAACAGTTAAACGTGCCAATAGTCAACCTGCTATACTTTTTGGTAATGACAAACAAATTCTAGATTATAAACTTGCTAAATGTTGTTCTTCTATTGGTGGTGATGAGATATTTGGGTTTACAACTATTAATGAAGGAATAAAGGTTCATAATGTTAATTGTCCTAATGCTATTCAGCTACAATCTAGATATGCTTACAGAATCTTAAAAGCCAAATGGGCTACTATTGAAAATTTAGAATACTCTGCTGTTTTACGCATCAACGGTTTTGATCAAATTGGATTAGTCAACAAAATCACTAAGCTTATTTCCAACGAAATGAATGTGAATATTTCGTCAATTAATATCGAATCAAACAATGGTATTTTTGATGGTAGAATTTCTGTAATTGTTATAAATAAAGTACATCTTGACAATCTTATTAACAAATTAGAAAGTATTGAAGGAGTTGAGTCGGTAGAACGTCTTTAAAAAGTGTTGAAAAATTAGTCCTCTTTCTTTTCAAAAAAAAGTTATTTTTACCTGTCACATTATTGCAAATGTCAAAGGTTGAATCAACATCATCAGTTTTAGAAATTTTTACTCAATATCTTGAGAAAAATGGTCAGCGCAAAACACCTGAACGCTTTGCTATTTTACAAGAAATTTATGATCATGATGGTCATTTTGATATAGAAACTCTTTATATTAAGATGAAAAATAAAAAATATAGAGTAAGCAGAGCTACTTTATATAATACTATTGAGCTTTTAATTGATAGTAAATTAGTTAGAAGACATCAATTTGGAAAAAATCAATCTCAATACGAAAAATCTTTGATTAGCGGACAACACGATCATCTTATTTGCAATAAGTGTAACAAAGTCATTGAATTTTGTGATCCGAGAATCCAAAATATAAAAGACACCGTCGAAAACGTACTTAATTTTAAAGTAAGTAACCACTCTTTGAATCTCTACGGAGAATGTAAAGACGAAAATTGTCAATCAAAAAATACTTAAATGTCAGTAGATGTATTGCTAGGCCTACAATGGGGCGATGAAGGAAAAGGTAAAATTGTTGATGTACTCACTCAAGATTATGATATCATTGCTCGTTTTCAAGGCGGTCCTAATGCTGGTCATACACTAGAATTTGATGGAATAAAACATGTATTACACACTATTCCATCAGGTATTTTTCATGAAAATGCTATTAATATTGTAGGTAATGGTGTAGTAATTGATCCCATTATCTTCAAAAAAGAAATAGATGCACTCAATAAGATGGAAGTGGATTTAACCCAAAAGTTATTACTATCCAAAAAAGCCCATCTTATTCTTCCTACTCATAAAATATTAGACGCTGTTTCGGAAAAAGCCAAAGGTAAAAGCAAAATTGGATCTACTCTAAAAGGAATAGGACCTACTTATATGGACAAAACAGGCAGAAATGGTTTAAGAGTAGGCGATATTAATTCATCGGAGTTTAAAAATCGTTACGACAAGCTGGTAGCTAAACACAGCAGATTGTTGGATAATGATTTTATGGATTTTGATCTAGATAGTTTAGAAAAAGAATGGTTTGAAGGAATAGAAGTGTTAAAGTCGTTTATCCACATTGATAGCGAACATTATTTGCACCAAGCACAAAAAAAAGGTAAAAAGATATTAGCTGAAGGTGCACAAGGTACATTATTAGATATTGATTTTGGTTCCTATCCTTTTGTAACCTCTTCTAATACCATTTCAGCAGGAGCTTGTACTGGCTTAGGAATAGCGCCAAATAAGATTGGTGATGTCTTTGGAATTTTTAAAGCCTATTGTACAAGAGTTGGTAGTGGCCCCTTCCCTACTGAATTGTTTGATGAAGTAGGCGAATTCATCGGAAAAGTAGGTAATGAATTTGGTGCAACTACTGGAAGAAAAAGACGTTGTGGCTGGATAGATATACCCGCCCTTAAATACGCTATTGCTATAAATGGCGTTACTAAGTTAATGATGATGAAAGCTGACGTGCTTAGTAATTTGGAAAACATTCAAGTTTGTACCCACTATAAATACAATGGTGAATTAATTGACTATTTACCATTTGATGCTAGTGAAGATACCATTGAGCCTATTTATAAAGAATTAGCCGCTTGGAAAGAAGATTTAACTCAATTATCTTCTATTGACGATGCTCCAACTCAATTAATAGATTATATCGATTTTCTTGAAAAAGAACTAGAAACACCAATTGTAGTGGTTTCTGTAGGTCCTGATAGAACTCAAACCCTCAATAGATAAGCATTTGATTTTACTTAGAAATATGGCATTAATGATAGTATTCATTAATGTAATATATGCCCAAGAAAAAAGTCAATTAGAAATCATTAATGCCAATTACACTTACTTTGATCAGAGTAAGTACCCAGATATTCGAAGATTAGTAGGTGAGGTTAGTTTTATGCACGAAGGTACTATAATGAACTGCGATAGTGCTTGGCATTATTTTAAGGAAAATCGTTTTAAAGCCTACAGCAATATACATATCAATAAAGGAGATAGTATCTTTCTATATGGAGAAAAGCTAGATTATAACGGCTCTAACCACAAAGCTATAGTACAACGCAATATTGTATTAAAGGATAGAGATATGCAATTAAAAACAGAAGAATTGCATTATTTTTTAAAAACAAACATCGCTTCCTATTATTCAGGAGCAATAATCACCAATAAAGAAAATGTTTTAAAAAGCCGAAAAGGAGATTATCTTTCATCTTCAAAAACTTTAGTCTTTAAAAGTGATGTAACACTTGAAAATCCTGAATATTTGATAGAGTGTGACACCCTACACTATAACACAGAATCAGAGATAGCTTATTTTTATGGACCTACAACCATCACATCGGATAGTAATTTCATTTATTGTGAAGACGGTTGGTATAATACGCTAACCGATAAATCTGAATTTAGTAGTAATGCTTTTTTATGGAGTGATAATCAAAAACTTTCTGGAGATATCTTGTTTTACGATAGAAAAAATGGCTATGGTAAAGCCTTGAATAATATTGCTATTGAAGATACGGCTAACGATTACACAATATATGGTCATAAAGCTGAATACTTCGATAAGTTAGACAGCTCAATAATTACTATAGAACCTTTATTAGTGGCTGATTTCGATGATGATACCTTATACCTTCACTCAGATACTATTATTGCCAATTTAGATAGCTTACAATACCAGCAAATCAAAGCCTTTACAGGTGCTAAATTTTATAGTGAAAATTTACAAGGTAAATGTCAAGTCTTATTTTACTTTATGAGAGATTCAACTATTCAAATGTATTATGAGCCTATACTTTGGTCGGACAATTATCAATTAAGTTCTGAGCATATTATTTTAGAAATTAAAAACAATGCCATTGACAAAATGAATCTCTTGCAAAATGCCTTTATCATTTCTGAAGATAGCTTGGATTTATACAACCAAATTAAAGGAAGAAATATGATGGGCTACTTTAAAAGAAACGAACTACATAAAATTAATGTTAACGGTAATGGACAAGCCGTTTATATCATCAAAGATGAGGAAGATAAAATTTCTGGAATAAATACAGTTAGCTGTAGTCAAATGAACATATACGTGGATAAAAAAGAAATACGTCGTATATCTTTTCAAAAACAGCCCAATGCAACCATTTATCCAATAGAAGAATTACCTCAAAAATGGAACAGGCTAGAAGGCTTTAAAGAGCGTTATTCGGAACGTATTATTGACAAAGGAGATATTTGGGATTAATCAATAAATCTTACTAACCAACTTTCTGATAATGGCACTATCCACTTACTTTCGTATTCACTTTTGGTGCTTACCAAATTATTATACACTACTGTTTGGGGAGTAAGTTGTTTTTTAAACTCTGCTAGAGGTAATACCTGAGTTAAATCACCGTCCAAAAAGGCAATATTCATTCTGTTGAAAAAGTCGATATTATATTGTTTGGCAATAGCTTTTATCACTGCTACCGAACTATCTATAGAACAACCACTTGCCCCCTGTTTACTTTCATCTACAAACAAGCAAATGAACCAATCGTGTATCTGAAATGAACAATGCAATACCGTGCCGTGGGTATTCCAATGGTTACATAAATCGGTGAGTTGACTTTCTATATCTGTCTTTTCAGCAGCATTAAAAGCCCTATCAGATTGATATATCCATACTCTTGCATCAGAGCTAATTTGATTATAGGAAACGTACATGTTTAAAGGTCTTGAGCTTGAGCAATCATTTCAGCAATATCCATGACTTGAACGTCATTTTCTTTCTCTTTGTTTTTGATCCCGTCTGTCATCATGGTATTACAAAACGGACAGCCTGTTGCAATAAACTCAGGTTTTACGGCCAAAGCATCTTCTGTACGCTCAATGTTAATGTCTTTGTTGCCTTTTTCTGGCTCTTTAAACATCTGAGCACCTCCAGCGCCACAACACAAGCCTTTGGCTTTGCAACGTTTCATTTCAACCAATTCGGCATCAAGTTTCTGAATTAATTCTCTAGGTGCTTCATAAACATCATTGGCTCTACCTAAATAACAAGGGTCGTGAAAAGTAATTTTCTTGCCTTCAAAACTTCCTCCTTCAATAGTTAGTCTGCCATTGTCTAACAACTCTTTCAGCAATTGAGTATGATGGACTACATCATATTTTCCACCTAAGTCAGGATATTCATTTTTTAGGGTGTTAAAGCAGTGTGGACAAGCTGTAACAACCTTTTGAACCTCATATGCATTCATGACTTCAATATTAGCCATGGCTTGCATTTGGAATAAAAATTCGTTTCCAGCTCGTCTTGCAGGGTCACCACTACAACTTTCTTCAGTACCAAGCACAGCAAACTTGACATTTGCTTTATTTAAAAGTTTGACAAATGCTTTTGTAATTTTCTTTGCTCTGTCATCAAAACTTCCTGCACAACCAACCCAAAAAAGAACTTCTGCTTTTTCTCGTTTGGCCATAAGTTCTGCCATTGTTGGTACTACTAATTCACTCATATCTTATTTTTCAAATACTTGAATAGTTACATTTTTTTCTACTAAATCTGTAAACTTACCTTCATATCGAGTCGCTCTCACTAAGTGATTATCTATCCAATGGTAATTGCCACCTCTAGGTTTGCCCATAAGCATACCGTGGTATTTAAATCCGTGCTTTTTCAACCATATTTCTGTTACTTCTCGGTGTTCTTCAATTCGAGAAGTAAAAAAGGTAATGATGTGTCCTTCATCATACCATTTATTTAAAGTCACTAAAGCATCTGGATATAATTCTGCTGTAGCCATTCTTTCAGGCTCTTCATTAGGGATATCGTCACATATAGTGCCATCGATATCAATCATATAATTCTTTACATGTTCTGGTAATACTGGACTTATATGTTGTCCATCTACAATTTTGTCCTCTAAATTAATCTTGTTATTCATCTTTCCAATTCAATCGGTCTGACATAGAGAATTGCCAAGGCGCACCATTATTCTCTATGTTAGTAAAAATAGTATTTAATTCCATCGGTGCGGCTGATTCTTCCATCACTAGATATCTTCTTAAATCTACAATTATTGATAAGGGGTCAATATTTATAGGACAAGCATTTACACAAGCATTACAAGAGGTACATGCCCATAATTCTTCTTTAGAAATGGAATTCAGTAAAGATTTGTTATCGTTAAATGTTTCCCCTTCTTTATCTATTCCTTTTCCTACTTCTTCTACTCTATCTCTCACATCCATCATTATTTTTCGTGGAGAGAGTAATTTTCCTGTTTGATTTGCTGGACATTCTGAAGTACAACGACCACATTCTGTACAGCTGTATGCATTCATTAATTGAATCCAACTTAAATCTTGAACATCTTTCGCACCAAAACGTTTTGGTGCAGCATCATCACTTATAGCAAAAGGGTCTATATTAGGGTCTAGCATCTTTTTAACCTCATTAGTCACTGAATCCATATTAGCTAATTTACCGTCAGATTCTATGTTAGAGTAATAGGTATTTGGGAAAGCTAAAATGATATGTAAATGCTTAGAAATGACCAAGTAATTTAAAAATGCTAAAATGCCTACAATGTGAAACCACCAACAAATACGTTCAACAAATATCAAACTGCTTTCTGAAAAATTATCAATTAAAGGAATGAAATATTGACTTATAGGATTTGCAAACTCTACATTGTAGTGAGCAGAATTCATAGCAACCAACAAAGAGTCGCTGGCATTCATCAATAGAAAAGCAAACATTAAAACTATCTCAAATACTAAAATTAGATTTGCATCGGTTTTAGGCCATCCTTGCATTTCTTTACTCCAGAATCTTGGAATACGCATAATGTTTCTTCTAGTCAAGAAAAAGACACAAGCAATAAGAACTAAAGCAGCTAAAACCTCAAAAGCCCCAATTATAAAAGCATAGAAAGGCCCTAAAAAAGAGAGAACCCGATGTGTTCCAAAAATTCCATCAATTATTATTTCAATAACCTCAATATTTATAATGACGAATCCAACATAAATTAATAGGTGTAAAAAACCTGCTATAGGCCTACTAACCATTTTAGATTGCCCTAGAGCAACACGAGTCATTACTTTCCATCGTTCTGAGGGGTTGTACGATCTATCTACATCTCTACCTAAATTGATGTTTCTAAGGATTCTTTTAAAGTTTTTAATAAACAAAAGCGTAAATCCAATAAAAACTAATATGAAAATGACTTGTCCTATTACCATAAATTGAACTTATTTAGTAGTATCTTTTTTAACTTCAAAAGCTGTTCTTCTTCCTCCTAACAAAGAAAACGTTACATAACGCTTAGGATGTTTTTTCATATCCTCAATTAATAAATCAAGTTGCTTAGAAGCACTAGTTAAGTTGTTATACATTTCTTTATCGTTTAGAAGTAAGCCAATAGTTCCTTCACCTTTTTCTATTTTTTGAAGGATTTTATCAAAGTCTGCTAAGGATTTATCTAAATTATTGATAGTACTTTTAACGTTGGATTTAGCTAAAGAATCTGAAATGGATTCGAAATTCTTTAAGGTTCTTGCAATCATATCGTTATTGTTATGCAAGTTTGTGGTAATAGACTCTACATTTTGAAGTATAGTAGTTACTCTTATATCATTTTTATAAATTACACTATCCAACTTTACCATTGCCAACTCCATAGTGCTAAAAGTCCTATTAAGACTTCTCAAGCTGCTTGATAAACTTTCTCTAGCATCTTTGTCTAATACAGAAGTAATTACTGTCATAACGGAATCAATTGACGATATAAGCTCTTCAGCTTTATTCTTTAATGGAAGTACTTGTTTATTCACCTCGTCTTTTAAATCTCCCTCAATACTTGAAAAAAGCGTATCTCCTGAAGAAGCATAAATAGCTGCATTTCCAATATGTAACTGTATAGCTTTTGTTCCCATGAGATCAGCATTATAAATATTTGCTACGGTATTTTTTGGAATAGCAAACTCTTCATGCATTATATACTTTATAATGATCTTTCCTGAGTTGTCTGGATGAAAAAAAACTTCCGTAACCTTACCAACTGTAAATCCATTTATACGTACGGGAGCAGATGCTTCAATTCCATCTACTTCTTCATAAATAGAATAAAAATATGTTGAGTTAGTGAAGATGTTTATGCCTTTCAAGAAACTTACCCCCCAAATTAAAATTAAAATAGCAGTTAATGCTACTAGTCCTATTTTTATTTCTGAATTGTTTTTACTCATTTGTTTTGGGTTAATTCTTTAGCCTGTTGTAAACTTATTTTTTCACCATTATAAAAGGCAATTACAAAAGCATCCTTGTAGCCATTATTTTTAGCCAAAGTTTGCAGCTTTTTTGCATCTACAATCGATGATTCATTACCTATGGTAAATTTATACAAATTTCCTTCTTGAAAGAAAGAAACAATGTTTCCTTCAATAGCTGTTAAATTTTGTTCATGTTTTGCCGTGCAAATTTGAACCTTAAAGATAGTTGATTTAGTATCACTACTTTTATTTTCCGGAACTTCTACTTGATTTCTTTCACTTTTTTTAACTTCTTCATCATATTTTATGCTGTCAAGTATACTTATAACTTCATTTTGCTGTTGTTGTATTTTATATTCTTTAATTGCTCTATATATTGCAGAAGCCATATAAGTTTGTCCATCATTTGAGTGTAAGAAATCTTCTTCTGCATTATTAGTTAGAAAACCAAGTTCTACCAAAACACTTGGCATTAATGTTCTACTTGTAACAAAATAAGGAGCTTGTCTCACTCCCCTATCCTTTCTTTTAACCCTTGTTCTAAATTGTTCTTGTATCTTTTGTGCAATTTGAATGCTTTTTTCCATGTAAACGCTTTGATTGAGAGTAAGAGCTATAACACTTTCAATAGAATTTGGGTCAAATCCTTCATAATTTTTTTCGTAATTCTCTTCAAGGAAAATAGAAGAATTTTCTTTTTTAGCAATTCTTAAATTATGCTCAGTAAAATCTAATCCCATAATAAAAGAACTAGAGCCATAAGCGTTTGAATTTGTAAACGCATCACAATGAATAGAAATGAA
>CAXFLH010000027.1:0-14493 GCA_964003875.1 uncultured Flavobacteriales bacterium
ACATTAACGTCTGAAATTAATGCTAATACTATTTCACCCGAATTAGTTATTATTTCAACTATTAATGTTGGGTGTCAAGATTTGGGAAGTGCTACATTTGAATTAATGCAAGGAAATGAACCTTTTGTATTTATCCTCAACGGTTCTATTATTCCTGTTGTTTTAGATGCTCAAAATCAATTTACAATAAGTGATTTAGAAGCAAGTCCTTACGAGTTAACGGTTAAAGATAATTTCTTATGTGCTGACACTGTTGATTTTGAAATTTTCAATAATACTGAGATTGTTTTTGAGGTTGTAGATATCAATGACGCACTAACTTGTTACATGGACTCGACTGGTTTTGTTGAACTTGGGGTCCAAAATGGTACTAGTCCATATTTATTTGATTTAGTTAAAGATGGAGATACACTTGCTACACAAACCAGTAATATTTTTAATAATTTAACAATGGGAGACTACATCGTCCATCTAACTGACGCTGAAGATTGTCATCAACAGCTCTCTTTTACTATTGTTGCTGATGAAATCATTATTTCTGATAGTTTAGATTTGCATAAAGATGTCAGTTGCTATGGTGCAAATGATGGAGAGTTTATGTTACATATAGAAAGTATTAATCCTTTACACCTTGTTAGACTTACTGATACCATAAATACCATTTATCCTTGGAATAATCACCCCCATTTATTTAATAGCCTTGCTGGAGGAATTTATACAATTGAAGTAGTTACTTCTATTATTGACGATTGTCCTTACTTTTTTGAGGTAGAAATTACAGAGCCAGAACCTTTTATTCTTGACTCCATTAAAGTTACTGATATTATTTGTTATGGCGATAGTACAGGGATTTTAGATGCTTATTTTACAGGTGGAACACCAGATTATACTATTATATTCAATAACGATTCTAGTATATTATCTAATCAATTATATGCGGGTTCTTTTTATTTAGAAATTGTAGATTCTAACGGCTGTTTTTTAGATACTAACTTTATAGTGAACGAACCTAATGAGTTAGCTATTTCAATCGTAGATAGTTTGACTCTTGATGTTTCTTGTTTTGGAAATAATGATGGGCAAATAGGTCTAGATGCTAGTGGGGGTGTGCCTCCATACCAATTCAGTATTTTTGGTCAATCTCCTCAAGATACTAATGTAATAATTGACCTTTTGGCTGATACCTTTATAGTTACAGTAACGGATAGTGTGGGTTGTCAAGATACGATGACAGTTATTCTTTCACAACCTGATTTGAGTTTGTTTATCGACAGTTATGAGTTATCGGATAGTATGGGTTATTGTGCCTTGTGTTATGGTGATTCAACTGGTTTTATAGATATTACAATAAATGGAGGAACAGCTGATTATTCGTACTTTATAGTTAATGAGCCTGATACATTTACAACTTCCCAAATTGATAAATTGGTTGGTAGTGAGGAATATCAATTCTTCGTTATTGATGCTCAAGGTTGTTTTTCAGACACCATAACTGTTGAATGTACTTCGCCGGAAGAATTAGTTTTAGAAATTGAAACAGCAACTTTGCCTTCGTGTTGTTATAGTTGTGATTCGGAAGTGATTTTATCAGCCGAAGGAGGAATATTTCCATACAGTTATGGATTTGAAGATGGAATTTTCCAAGCGGATAGTTTATTTGATCAATTGTGTGGTGATTCTTCATATACTTTTAAAATTTTAGACAATCACGGCTGTGAAAAACAAGATACTTCTCTTATTGTACCGAACATACCTTGTTTAGTTGTCGACACTATAAATTACATAAATGTTAATCTTCCAGCCCTTATTCATTATGATATTTGCCAAGTAGATGGTACTGCAAAAATTTACACCTCGGCACTTGAGGGAGTAGGTAATTATTCATTTTCGATAGACAATGGTCCTTTTATTCATCAAAATGAAATTATGTTTGATAGTTTATTTCAAGGAATTCATAATATAGTTGTAAAAGATGAATTGAATTGTTTAGACACTTTATCATTCATTGTTGATGAACCAGGCCCCATTGTCATTTCCGAATTGACAATTGACTCTATATTTTGTGGTGCCCCAACTATCAATAGTGCTTCAGGGCAATCAGATATCGGCGGTATTAATGCTATTGCTAGTGGAGGCTCAAGTGGTGTTTATTTTTATTCTTTAGACCAGACAGATAGTTTGCTATATCAAAATTCAGGTTTGTTTGAAAATTTAGATTCGGGCTATTATTCTATGAATATTATTGATTTAAACGATTGTGTTCAAGAGTTTGATCTTTATATACCCTTTTACTCAGCATATATAGATTATAGCATTAGTAATATTTCTTGTTCGGGTTTCAGTGATGGAATTATTCAAATAGATACAGTCATTGGTAACCTCAATCCATGGGTTACTTTAAATGGAAATACGTCTGCAAATAATAGTTTTTATCAGCTTTCAGAAGGCACTTATACACTTTCTGCAAATTACTTTATACCAAACTCCTCCGATGTTTGTACTTATAGCGAAACTATAGAATTAGTTGATAAAGAGCCTTTAGAATTTTCGTATGACTTATCAAACCCAACATGTAATGGAACTTGTGATGGTTCAATTAGCATAAGTCAATTGAGCGGTGGCACTACTCCTTACAATTTAATATGTCTTAACACAGCTGATAGCAGTTTGGTATTTGATAATTTGTGTGCAGATGAGTATGCTATTAAGATGGTTGATTTTAATGGTTGTTTTATTATAGAAGATATTCTTATGTTTGAGCCAAATGCTATTTACCCAATAATTGATTTTGACAATGGCCAATTGGTAATTCTTGAGCCTACAATAAGCAATCCTCTTTCTGGAATTCCACCATATTCTTATCAATGGTATGATTCTGAGGGACAAATTGTAGGTGCAAATGATAGCCTTTTTGAACCAATCTTGCCTGGAGAATATTCTGTTGTTGTTACTGATGATTTGGATTGTATTGGTGAATCAAGCCTATATGAAATAGAAGTATTAGAAGTGATAAATTGGGCCAATTTGGAGGTTAATGTATATCCTAATCCGTTTAATAATTTCTTAAATGTCTCATTAGATTCTAAAGATAAAATACTTTGGGAGCTTAGTGATGTTAGAGCTAGAGTTGTAAAGAGTGGATATGATTCAAATGTTTGGGAAATAAACACTTCACAATTATTCAATGGTATTTATTTTTTAAGACTTAAAAAGGATGAAAATGAGCTTATTTATAAGATTATTAAACAATAATTTTTAGTTTTTAAATTTTCATTACTTTCGTACAATACTAAAATGATTCAATTTAGATGAAAAAATTTATTTATTTAATAGCGATTTTTGCTTTTGCAATATTCAATTCAATGGCAGCTAATTCTCTTTTTATCGAAGACGAGGTTGTTGTTTCAATTAGTCAAAATGATTTAATTATCATTTCTGACGTTGCTAAGGTTATGGAGTACGCTAAGGTTAAAGGACTTAGCGATAGAGCTGCAGATCAAATTAAACTTGCTGAGGAGGCTTATGCCAAAGGGGTGCAATTAATGCAACAGTCTGATAACGTAAAGGCTATTCTATCTTTTAAAACAGCATTCAAAAATTATAAAAGAGCTAAGCTAAATGATGACGCATTAAATTTTCCAAATTTACAACTTGCATTAGCTCATCAACTTAGTAATGATGCTCGAAATCAAAAGAAAGTGTTAAGATACCTTGAGTTGGTTACTAGTTCTGTAGAAAAGGAAAAGGAATGGTTATATAACCTTGCTATTCTAAATTACCTAAACAGTAATGAGGAATTAGCAGCGGAGCAATTAGAGGCTGTAATTAAAATGGATAAAAACTTTTTTAAAGCCTATGGTAACTTGGCTGCAGTATATCAAGCTATAAATGACTTAAAAAAAGCGGACAAAGTGCTTACTCGCCTAAAATATGCTCAAGATGACTTAGCGGAGAAACAAAGAAAGGAGCAATTAGCTTTAGCTAAGAAGAAAGAAAAAGCTAAAAATTCCAATAAAGCTGATAAAATTGAAATCAAGTCAGCACCCCCTAAAGGTATTAATATTGAGCCTATTTCTTTATCAGCTAAGGGAGATGGAAAATCAGTATTAAAAAATGAGACAATTACAGCTTTTGATGATCGGTTAAGAAAAAAGCTTAGAGAAGGTCAGGAGTTGTATGACCAAGGCGTTGTACTATTTAATGCAGGAGAATTTCCACTTGCTATTAAAGCATTTAAGTCTTCTTTGAAGAAATTCAATCAAGCCAAGGTTTCACAATTAACGCTAAGCTATGTAAACACTAATTTAGCAATGTCTTATTTTAGAAGCTCTGAAAAGAGAGATAAAAAGAAAGTAGGACCTATCATCGAAATGCTATCTAAACAAGTGTATGACGATAGAGATTTAACATACAATATAGCTGTAATGCAATATGGCTTAGGAAAGAAAGAGAAAGCGATAGAATTATTAGAAAAGTGTAATTCACTAGATAAATACTTCTTGTTGTCCTATCAAAATCAAGTGGCTATTCACAATGAATTAGATGATTTGAAAAGTGCTAAGAAAGCTTTTAAAAATCACGAAAAATACAAGAATGAGCTTACAGAAGTTTATAAAGAATACGTAAGAACTGGTATCAAAAATAGCGATGTAGATTTATCCTTCTTAGATGGAGCTATTTTCAGAGTTGCATTGGGTGATTTCAGTGAATTTAATATGCCTATAGATATCTATTTGCATGATGATTTAATTACTGTGCCATTAGGAAATGACTTTTTCACCTTCATATGTGGAAATTATGATAGCTATAAAAAAGCAGAGTCTTATTTATTGAAAGTTAGTTCTAATGGGTATGAGAACGCATTTATTATAGCGTTTAAAGATGGTGTCAGGACTGACTTTGCCTCAGAGTTTTAAAGGTAAGATTGTTACAAAACAAAAAAAGCACATCATATAGATGTGCTTTTTTTATAAATAGATTATGATTATTTACAATCCCAACTTTCGGACCAATTGTATTTATAAATTCCTGAAATGGAGTCACCAATTGTTGTTTCAAAACTAACTGTAGAATTATTAATGGCTTTTAAATCTTCACCACATGCTTCTCTTACCGTGATAGGGCTTAGGTAAGGGCTGATGTCAGTAGAAGAAGTAATATTAGCAGGAAGGGCTGTGTTGACATATCCTGGCCCGCTATAACTAAAGTTATTTGTTGAGTCTAAACTCATTGAGCCGTTATTGGATGAATAATACTCTACTGATAAACTGATATCTGTAGAACTTTGACAATCCAAACAATCCAAACAAGAAGTCAATAAGATTGTAGATAATAGTCCAGTAATTAAAATTTTAATATTCATACTATAAAATGTTAAGGTTGTGATTGTGTTAAAGACTAGAATGCGTATCCTACTCTAATTTTAATTCTATATGTTTCTATTTTAGCAAAATCAGTTAGTCCAGGTAAGTCTCTATAAAAACCAGATGAGAACTTTAATGATTCATTTCCTTTGGCTTTTATTACAACATTTGTCCCACTTTCATCAACGATGCCATAATATCCGTTTGCAACATCTGAATCAGGAGCATTGCCATCAAAAGCGTATACATCTCCATATTTTGTTTGTAAATAAAAATCAGCAGTATTGCCTGCAGCAGAAGCAACTGTATTTACATTATCGGCTGTTTGGTTTAAATTCCAATCATCGTTTCCATTAAATACCCTTTCGCTTCTATTTACGATGCTATATTGAGGTCCGATTTGTATATCTAGAGATATCTTATCATAAAACAACCATTGACGACCAATAGCGATACCTGCCATTAAGCCAAATTCGTTATGTTTATAAGATACATCATGCCAACTAAGGTCATTGTTGTTTACTGTAGCATTTGAACCATTAGGATTGCTTGTATTTGCTCCATTAGTACTAATAGAACCAAAGTCCGGTGATGCAGGGTCAGTATTTTCTGTACCTAACCAAGGACCCGAGTAGTTGCCAAAAACTGCATCAACATAAGTAGGGTTGTTAGGATACATTAGATAATTCATAGCTTGATTAGTTTCAATAGGTGTATTATCATCGAAATCAATACTTTTAGATTGTATGTTTACAAAAGGAGCAATATACCAACCTCTAGGAGGATCGCCAATTTTTTGTTCATACGTTTTAATGTAACTTCTATATTCAACTCCTAAGCCAAAACCACTTATTGTCGTAGTTGCTAATCTAGAAACAGAATGCTCTAATGGATCGGCAACAACTTGTGTTCCAGAAACTAAATTGCCAGGATCATGGTTGCTGTTAGTGTCAATAACTGCAGTCATTCCGGCACCAAAAGTTTGGTCATGCTTTGAAGAAAAGAATGAAAGTGAATATTGCATCGATCCTTTAGTTAAAATATTTGGCCACTTTCCTTGTTTTCTAGCTCTTCCTCTAGGCTTAATATTATTAATTCCTTCATTGAATGTACGCTCGTATGAAACTTCATACATACCAAAAGCAGCATCTAAACCGCTAATTTTTACTACACTTTCTTGTGCTTGAGAAATTATTCCGACAAACATCATGGCTAGTACTATGGCAACTTTTTTCATTATAACTAGGTGTTTTTCTATTAAATTAGTGATGTCAAATATAAGAAATTGAATTTACTTTCTTACTTCAGCTCCTAATTTCTGTTCAAATGCATTAATTAATTTGTCTATAACCCAATCAATTTGTGAATCGGTTAGGGTATTTTCTTTATTTTCAAGAATAAAACTTAATGCGTAAGATTTTTTATTTTTTGGTAATTTATCACCTTCATAAACATCAAATAAATTGACTGATTTTAGAAAGTTTGTTTCCGTTTGTTTTGCTAATGAGTTTAGTTTTGAAAATTCAATATCTTTATCTAGCAAAAGAGCTAAATCTCTTCTTACACTAGGAAATTTATTGACTTCAGAATATTTAGTTTTGGAGTGAATATGTTTAACTATTAAATCCCAATCTAACTCTGCATATAAAACATCAGTTTTGATGCCAAAGGCTTTTAAAGTGGCTTTATTGACAAAACCAAAATCAGCAATTTTATTTTTCTTGAAATTAAATGAATATGCATCGACTAGATATGATAACTCATTATTTTTTCCTTTCAAATTCTCTAAACCTAAGCGTTTTAAAATGTGCTCAACCTTTTGTTTAATCCAGAAAAAATCTTTTTTCTTAATCTGTTCGTTCCAACTTTCAGAATTTTCATTTCCACAAGCTAGTAAAATAAGTTTCTTTTTCTCAATGTATTTACTATTGATAATTTGGTAGGTCTTACCGAATTCGTAAAAGCTTAAATTATGGTTCTTTCTATTTAAATTGTAAGCGATGTTGTCTAATCCAGAAAATAATAAGCTTTGTCTCATTCCATCTAAATCTTGACTCAATGGATTGAGTAGTTTTACCTGTTCATCTAATTTAATTTCAGTTATTAGTTCTGAGTAGCTAGACTTGGATAAAGAGTTATTCATGCACTCATTAAAACCATTATTAGAGAGAAGGTCTGAAATGATATTTTGTAAATAGTCTTCATCTAATTTGTCTGAATATACAATTGATGATTTAAGCTGAGTTGGGATATGAATGTTGTTATAGCCATATATTCTTAAAATTTCTTCTACAACATCTTCTTCTCTAGTGACATCAACTCTATAAGGGGGAACTGAAAGATGTAATTTATCCTTGTCTTCTTTAGTTATTTTAATGTCTAGACTTTTCAAAATAGATTTAATGGTGTCTGTATCTATTTTTTCACCAATTAACTTATTGACTTTATTGAAACGGAGCTCTATGTTTGTGTCTCTTATTTCGTTTGGGTAAAAATCACTTATATAGCTAGAAATAGAACCTTCACAAATGTCTTTTATAAGCAAAGCCGCTCTTTTTAAAGCATAAATTACTAGATTAGGGTCGACGCTTCTTTCAAATCGAAAGGAAGCGTCAGTGCTTAAGGCATGTCTTTTAGCTGTTTTTCTTATAGAAACAGGATTGAAATAGGCGCTTTCTAGAAAAATTTCTGTTGTGTTTTTCTCAACTCCCGAATTTTTACCTCCAAAAATACCAGCAATACACATGGGCTGATTATTACCATCACATATCATCAAGTCTTCAGATGACAGTTCTCTTTCTACATCATCAAGAGTAGTGAATTTTGTTTTATCTTTTAGTTGTTGTATGATAACAGTATCTTTCTCAATTTTTTTAGCGTCAAAAGCGTGTAATGGCTGACCAGTTTCGTGTAGGACATAATTTGTAATGTCTACAACATTATTTATTGGTGTTAATCCTATAGATTGAAGTCTTTTTTGTAGCCAATCTGGTGAGGCTTTTACTTTTACATTTTTTATGCTAACACCTGCATATCTAGGGCATGATTTTTCATCTTTAACTTCTATTGAAACAGGTTCTTCTGACCCTTCTTTGAATGTACTTATATCAGCAAAATTTAATTGGCATTTTATATTATTATGGTTAAGTACTGCCGCTAAATCTCTAGCTACTCCTATGTGTGACATAGCATCTGAGCGATTTGGAGTTAATCCAATTTCAAAAATAATGTCTGTTTCTATTTTGAAGTATTCACTAGCTAATTGGCCTACTTTTGCTTTTGAGTCGAGAACCATAATGCCCTCATGACTATCGCCAAGACCAATTTCATCTTCAGCACATATCATACCCTCCGATACTTCACCTCTAATTTTTCCTTTTTTGATTTTAAAAGATTCGTTATCAGAATACAATACAGTTCCGATAGTAGCAACAGGAACTTTTTGTCCTGCCTCAACATTTGGTGCGCCACAAACAATTTTAAGAGCTTCTTCTTGACCTATGTTTACTGTTGTAATGCTAAGTCTATCAGCATTGGGATGTTGTTCTTTTGTTAATACCTCACCAATAACAATACCTTTCAGTCCACCTTTAATACTTTCTACGTGTTCTATTCCTTCAACTTCAAGTCCTGTGTCGGTCAAGTATCGAGCAACTGTTGTTGCATCTAAATCAATATCTATGTATTCTTTTAACCAATTGTATGAAATCTTCATCTAGAGTGTAATTATTAAGGCAAAAGTAAGAAAAAGAATGAGGTGATATGTAGTTAATTATACTAAGATATTCTACTCCATTCAAGTTGTTTGTTACTAATCTCTTTATAATAGCTGAGAATAGCTTTGTTTTTAGGAAGTTTTAGTTCTGGATCTTCTTCCAATAATGTTAGGACAAGTTGTCTTGCGTATTGTAAAATAGCATTATCTTTCATTATATCGGCAATTTTTAACTCTAGCATTCCACTTTGTTGCGTGCCCATCAAGTTACCTGGCCCTCGAAGTTTCAGGTCTACCTCTGCAATTTCAAAGCCATCATTTGTCCTAACCATAGTTTTTAGTCTTTCTTGACCTTCCGTACTTATTTTATTGCCACTCATCAGGATACAATACGATTGTTCAGCCCCTCTGCCAACTCGACCTCTTAATTGGTGTAACTGAGATAAGCCAAAGCGTTCAGCGCTTTCGATAACCATTATTGAGGCATTAGGAACATTTACACCAACTTCAATAACGGTTGTTGCAACCATAATTTGTGTTTCTCCTTTAGCAAATCGACTCATTTCGAAATCTTTGTCTTCAGATTTCATTTGTCCGTGTACGATACTGATTTGCTTACCTTTAAAAGCTCTGCAAATACTTTCGTAGCCGTCCATCAAATCTTTATAATCCAATGTTTCACTTTCATTAATAAGTGGGTAAACTATATAGGCTTGTCTTCCTTTTTCTATTTCTTTTTGGACGAAGCCTAACATAGCTAGTCTACCACTTTCAGATTTCCAAATGGTTTTTATAGCTTTTCTGCCTGGCGGCAATTCATCAATTATAGAAACGTCTAAGTCACCATATAGTGTCATAGCTAATGTTCTAGGAATCGGAGTAGCTGTCATCACTAACACATGTGGGGGGGTGCTATTTTTTAGCCACATTTTAGCACGTTGAGCTACACCAAAACGGTGTTGTTCATCAATTACAACAAAGCCTAAATTTTTAAATTTTACTTTATCTTCTAGTAAAGCGTGTGTACCAATAAGAATTTGTGTTTCTCCCTTTTCTAAGCCTTCGTGTAGTATGGTGCGTTGTGACTTTTTTACCGAGCCAGTAAGAAGTGAAATCTTTATTTGCATTTCAGACAGTAAATTAGAGATGGTTTCAAAATGTTGTTGAGCTAAAATTTCAGTAGGAGCCATAAGACAGCTTTGAAATCCATTATCTATAGCCATTAAAATACTCATTAAGGCAACAAGTGTTTTGCCACTACCAACATCTCCTTGAAGTAGGCGATTCATTTGAGACTTTTTGGCGCAATCGTGACGTATTTCTTTCAAAACTCGTTTTTGAGCGTTTGTAAGTTCAAAAGGCAGGTGGTTATGAAAAAAATTGTTGAAGTGTTCGCCAATTTGAGAAAGAGCAAAGCCTTTAAGCTTTTGCTTGCGAACGATTTTCATTCTTATAAGTTGTAATTGTATGAAAAATAATTCCTCAAATTTAAGTCTGTATTGTGCTTGTTGTAAAGTTTTGGTATTCGTTGGGAAATGAATATTAGTATAAGCTTCACGACGAGGAATTAAATTGAGTTTTTGTATTAGTTCACTAGAAAGATTTTCTTTTATACTATTGATTACTTGTGGTACTAATACTGAAGTGAGTTTGCCAATTGCTTTATTGGTTAACCCTTTATTTGATAGCGATTCGGTAGTAGAATATATAGGTTGAAGTGTATTTAGTTTTGTTTGATAATTTTCGTCAATAGACTCTAATTCAGGATGGACGATATTTATCTTACCATTATATAGATTAGGTTTGCCAAATACAACATACTTTTTATTAGCCTTTATGCTATCTTTTATCCATTTAGTGCCTTTAAACCAAATTAATTCGATAGCACCATTTTCATCTTGAAACTTTGCCGTTAATCGTTTACTATGTTTTGCACCTACTTCTTGTAATCGGCTAATATGACCAACAAGTTGTACATAAGGTAAATCGCTGTTTATTTCATTTGTTTTATAGAATTTAGTTTTATCAACATATCGAAATGGAAAATAGTGAAGTAAATCACCAAATGTGTGAACATCTAGCTCTTTCCTTAAGAGTTCAGCTCTTTTGGGTCCAACACCTTTCAAATACTCTATTGAATTGAACAACTCTTGCATGGCATAAAGATAAAAAAAAGCCCTATCAGATTTGAAAGGGCTTTTAAATTGTTTGTGAAAAACGTTAAATATTATTGGCTCCCATAAAAAGAACAGGATTTTCTAAATAACTCTTTAATGTCCCTAAGAATTTTGAACCTACAACACCATCAACAACTCTATGGTCGCAAGAAAGTGTTACTTTTAGTGTATTACCAACAATAATTTCACCATTTTTTACAACGGGCTTTTGAACTATTCCACCGACAGCTAGAATACAAGCGTCAGGAGGGTTTATGATTGCTGTGAATTCTTCAATGTCAAACATTCCTAAATTAGAAATGGTAAATGTATTGCCTTGCCAATCTTCTGGTTGTAATTTTTTTGCTTTAGCTTTTACACTGTAGTCTTTTACTTCACTAGAAATTTCAGAAAGTCTTTTGCTATTGGCAAATCTAACAACAGGAACTAGCAGACCGTCTTCTACAGCCATTGCTACACCTATATGAATGTGGTCATTGAATCTAATTCTGTCGCCTAACCAGCTAGAATTAATTTGTGGGTGTTGCTCCAAGGCTATAGAACAAGCCTTTACTATCATATCATTAAATGATATTTTAATCGGAGAAATAGTATTTATAGCTTTTCTTGCTTCTATAGTTTTATCCATGTTAATTTCACAAGTTAGATAGAAGTGTGGAGCTGAAAATTTACTTTCACCAAGTCGTTGAGCAATTACTTTTCTCATCTGAGAAACTTCGACCTCTGTATAACTTTCTACAGTAGGGACTGATGAACCGCCAGAGTAATTGTCAATGTCCCTCTTGATTATTCTACCAAAATCACCTGTTCCTTTGACTAGAGCAAGATTAATATTTCTTTCGTCAGCTAATTTTTTTGCTAGAGGAGAAGCGATGTTTTTGCCATTATTAGAAGTAGATTTTTCTTGTTTTGGAGTAGATTTAACTTCTTCTTTTGGAGCTTCTTTTACTACTTCATTTTTTACTTCTTTGAATGGGACTTCAGCTTTTATAACCTCTACTTTCTCGTCTTCGGTATTTGCTTTATCTTGTTCAAGCAAAGAGCTAATGTCTTCACCTTTTTCGCCAAGAATAGCTAATATACTATCTACCGGGGCTTTAGCACCTTCTGCTACACCAATATGTAGTAAAAAGCCTTCTTGAAAGCTCTCAAATTCCATAGTGGCTTTGTCTGTTTCTATTTCAGCTAATAAATCACCTTCTGATACTTGGTCGCCAACATTTTTGTGCCATTTTGCAACAACACCTTCTGTCATGGTATCGCTTAATCGGGGCATATTTACTACTTCTGCCATCTTTTTAGTCTTTTATAAATGGATAATCTTCTTGTTCGTAAACGCTATCGTATAAATCTTGTTTTACTGGGAATGGAGATTCTTCAGCAAATTTTATAGCATCCGCAATAGTTTCTTTTACCTCTTGATTAATTGCTTCAATCTCTTTGTCAGAAGCGTATTTATTTTCTTTGATAAACTCAAGAGTAGTATTAATTGGATCTATTTTTTGATATTCGTTGACCTCGTCTTTTGTTCTATAGTGTTGAGCATCAGACATAGAGTGTCCTTTGTAACGATAAGTTTTAGCCTCTAAAAATGTTGGACCATCACCTTTCCTGGCTCTTTTTACAGCTTTCTCAACAGCTCTAGTCATTGTTACTGGATCCATACCATCAACTGGTTCACTAGGCATTTCATAACCTAATCCTAATTTCCAAATTTCAGTGTGATTAGCTGTTCTTTCTACCGAAGTTCCCATAGCATATCCATTGTTTTCAACAATAAATACAACAGGTAACTTCCACAGCATTGCTAGATTAAAAGTTTCGTGTAGAGAACCTTGTCTTACAGCTCCGTCACCCATAAAGCAAAGAGTGACAGCATCACTACCATTATATTTGTCTGCAAAAGCTAGCCCAGCTCCAAGAGGTATCTGTCCACCAACGATTCCGTGTCCACCAAAAAAATTGTGTTCTTTACTAAACATGTGCATAGAGCCACCATTTCCTTTCGAGCAACCTGTGATTTTTCCCATCAATTCGGCCATTACATATTTTGGTTCAACGCCCATTGCAATTGGTTGTACGTGATTTCGGTAGGCCGTTATCATTTTATCTTTAGACGGATCAATAGCTTCTCTACATCCTGCAAGAATAGCTTCTTGTCCATTATAGAGATGCAAAAACCCTCTAATTTTTTGTTGGATGTATAATGCAGAAGCTTTATCTTCAAGCTTTCTCCATAAGAGCATATCTCTATACCAATTGAGATAGGTTTTTTTTGTAATTTTTGTAGCCATATCGTTAAAATTGGTGCAAATTTAACACAAAATAGCCTAATATTAATTAATAATTATTAGTTGGGGGTGTATTATTGTAATTTAACCTTTTATTAATCTTATTAGCTTAAAAATAAGTTAAATTACTTAGTTTTTACTAAAAAAAGTTTAAAAATAACACTTTAAAGGCATAGCATAAAATACTTGTAAGATAAAAATCTATCAAAAATTATGCCGATATTTGTACTTTGCTCGATAAATGAAAAACATATCAATTTTAACATTTTCCTTTTTAATTTCTACTTCACTTTTTTCACAAAGTTTTAGGGTTCCGAAGAATGTAGTAAGTACGAGTTTATTTCAGCCATTTGCTTCTATTAGTGGATATACTATATCTTTTGAAAGATTAATTGATCCAGGTTACAGTTTAAACGCGGCTCAGTTTTCATATAAGTTAAATACAACTCTTATTTCTTACAATCAAAAAAAAGAGTATACAACAATTGATTCCCAAGTTTTTTATGACAAAGAGGCTTACAAGTTTTTTGGCTTTACTATATTACCTGAAATAAGATATTATTTTACTTGGGATGCTCCCATAGGAGTTTATGCAAGTATATTTGGAAGTTATACTGACTATTCTGAAATTTATTCAGACATTAACAATGAAGCTACTAGTTACGAAAAAAAATATTCGATTATTGGTAGAGGCATAGGAGCAGGATTTCAGTTTAATTTTTTTGAATATTTTACATTAGATATCATTGGGGGGTATCACCCACAAAATATTAATTCAAAAACTAAATCTTTTGAAAGAGAAGAATTCATAGAAAATCCTTTACTTGAAGAAGAAAAACTTTACTTAAATTTACATTTAGGTATAAATTTCTAAAGTTTATTTTTTTCTGAATCCCAAAATTAATGGTGAATATATACTTCTAAATATTCATAATTTTCGGATATTT
>CAXFLH010000028.1:0-14453 GCA_964003875.1 uncultured Flavobacteriales bacterium
AAAAATATTTAATCCCTTATTTTCCATTGCTCCCATATTAAAGTGACTTACTGCAACAATCATAAAAATATCTAAATCATATTCTAAACCGTACTTGTGTTCATCCCAATACATAGCTTTTTTAAGGCTTTCCATTGCATGTTGAGTTAAATGTTTATTTCCAAATTCTGTATAAATTCTAAGGGTAACATTTCTCTTAGATTTTGTAATATAATGATCTTCAACAAACTCTAAATTACCTACAACTAATGCAAATAAATAAGAGGGTTTAGGAAATGGATCTAGCCAAACCTTATAGTGTCTCTTTTCTTCAGTTTCATCAACAATGCCTTCTTCAATTAAATTACCATTAGAGAGGATTGTATCAAATTGAGTTGATGCTTCTATTTTAACTTTAAATAAACTTAAACAATCAGGTCTATCAGGAAACCAAGTAATTTTTCTAAAGCCTTCAGGTTCACATTGAGTACATAACATTTTATTACTCTCATACAAACCTTCTAATGACTTATTATTCTTTGGAAATATTTTAACTTCTGTAAAAATTTCAATTGATTTAGCTTCCTCGGATATTGGTAAAATAATTGTTTCATTATTTTTTTTGAATTTACTTACTTCAATATTTTTTATTAATGTGTCATTAATTTTAAGCTGTAATTTATTAGTTAATAAATTTACACCATTCAACTCAATTACATTTTCAAGTTGCTGATCTGACATCCACTCAAACGCAGTCATTGCTGCTCCTCCCCATTTCTTGTATATTCCATTGGCATATACATCACCTGAAGTTCTTAAAGTATTGTTGTTTTTTATCCATTTGGTTAACCATTCATTGGCTGGACCTGGAACACGCTCACCAACACCATAAAGTGCCGGACCTGTTGCATCTTTTGTTAGATTACTACTGTGACAAGAGCTACAATTGGCATCAAATAAAGCTTTTTCGGCTTCGAAATTACCTTCGGCCAATACTGTATTGGTTAATAACAAGAAAAATACTGGTAGTATTACTTTTGAGATTTTTCGCATGGCGTTTGTTAACTTTTTCATCAATCTCTACATCATTTTAAGCATGTTGAGCATTTGCTCAAAACAAAAATTTCTAATTGCTTAAAACCTAATGGTAAAGTTGTCATCAATGAATTTGTTGGACCTAGCAGAATGCAACTCCCAAAATATCAAATCAAAGCAATAAACAAAGCTTTAAAAATTATTCCTAAACAATTTAGAAGTCGTTTTAAAACGGGGCAAGTAAAAAATAACTTTTACGGTTCTGGTGTTTTACGAATGATTTTGGCTGACCCTTCAGAATGTATTGAATCAGCTAATATTTTGCCGAGTTTACACAAGTATTTTAACCCACTTGTTGAAAAAGGTTTTGGAGGAGATATCCTAATGCATGTACTAAAAGATATCTCTCATCATTTTGTTGATACTGACGAAGAAAAAGAAAAAGTACTTAATGCCTTGTTTGAATTTGAGGATAACTACTTAAAGTCGGATAAGTCCGATTTTGTTTTTGGAATCTATCAGAAAAAATAGCTTTTAATAAGCCCTTTCGTTTTTGCCTTCTATGTAGTTGATAAAAGATTTATTGACGACTCTATTGCCCCCCGTCGTTGGATAGTTACCCGTAAAGTACCAATCGCCTTGGTGATCGGGACAAGAAGCGTGCAAATCACTAATCTTTTGATAAATGATATTGACTTTAGCGTTAATGTTATTTGGAGTCAATAGCTGGGCTATTTTCTTAGATATCTGAACAGCACTAAAAGGAGCATAGATGGCTTTTACGTAATTTTCTACTTGCTCATCAGCATCGCAACAGTTCAAACAGTTTTGATATACCTCATCTATAATGTGCTCTTGCCCACTTTCTTTCAGTAGGGTAATGGCGGCTTGAAAAGCAATAAAATCTCCCAACTTAGCCATATCTATACCGTAGCAATCGGGATAACGTATTTGTGGAGCAGAAGATACAATGATAATTTGCTTAGGGTTGAGCCTATCCAAAATGCGTAAAATACTTTGTTTGAGGGTTGTTCCTCTGACAATACTATCGTCAATCATAACGAGGTTGTCCGTAGGCTTAACCGTACCGTAGGTAATGTCATAAACGTGAGCCACCAAATCGTCTCTACTATCGTCTTGTGTAATGAAAGTACGGAGTTTAGCATCTTTAATAGCAATTTTTTCGGCACGAATACTAGATGACATAATCCTTATAATGTCTTTTTGACTGGGATTGTCTAAAGCTAGTATTTCCTTGGTTTTTTCTACATTCAAAGCATCATTCATGCCCTTCATCATGCCATAAAAAGAGACTTCTGCCGTATTAGGAATAAAAGAAAATACAGTGTTTTTTAAGTCGTTGTTTATGGTTTTGAGTATTGAAGGACACAGACGTTTCCCCAAGTTCATTCGTTCTTGATAAATGTCTTGGTCGTTACCTCTAGAAAAATAGATACGTTCGAAAGAACAGGCCTTACGTTCCAATTGTGGCTTAACCGAAACCATAGCATAACTGCCGTCTTTTTTGACCACTAAGCCATGCCCTCGTTCTATCTCTTTTATGCTATCTGCTGGTACATTAAAAGCGGTTTGTATGACAGGTCTTTCAGAAGTGGCTACTATTATTTCATCATCGATATAGAAGTAGGCTGGTCGTATTCCTGCTGGGTCTCTCAACACAAAAGCATCGCCATGTCCGAACATTCCACACATGACATATCCACCGTCCCAATGCTTAGCCGAATTTGTCAATACATCTTGTATGTCTAGTTCTTCAGCAATCACTTTAGAAATTTCTTTCTTGCTGTATTCGTCTCGTTTGTCGTAATAGATTCTATCGTTTTCTTCGTCTAAAAAATGGCCTATCTTCTCTAAGATAGTTACCGTATCGGCCTTTTCCTTGGGGTGTTGTCCTATCTCTACCAACTGATTGAAAAGTTCGTCCACATTGGTCATGTTGAAATTTCCCGCTAAGACCAATGAACGTGTTCGCCAATTACTTTGACGCAAAAAAGGGTGGCACTGCTCAATGCCATTACCACCATAAGTGCCATAACGCAAATGCCCCAAAAGCATCTCGCCAGTAAAAGCGACGTTTTCTTGTAACCACTTGATATCATTGAACTTTTGTGGATCGGTATTCATCAAATCTACGAATCGCTTATTGACGTATTCGAATAAATCTTGAATGGGTTTGTTGGCATTAGAACGGTGACGACTAATATAACGACTGCCTAAAGGAACGTCTAAGTTTATAGTCGCTAGACCTGCTCCGTCTTGTCCTCTGTTGTGTTGCTTTTCCATAAGCAAACACATTTTGTTAATTCCGTAAAGGGGAGTGCCATATTTTTCAGCGTAGTACTCTAGAGGCTTTCTAAGTCTTAAAAAAGCTATTCCACATTCGTGCTTAATGGCATCACTCATAGAGGTACATATTTTGAATGGCAAATGTAAGTCATTTCTTACAAAAAATTAGATTTTTTCATACCCAACCAGTCGAGCACATTTTTACACCAAATATCTTGTCCTTCTTGTTCACTTAACACCCCAATCTCAACAGCATAATCCAATACTCTACCAGGGTATGACGTGCCTACACCTTCCATTTCTCCTAAAGGGTAAGGGTCGTCTAAGCCCATCATTATTTGACTAGCTCCCACTCGTTTTTTGAGTAAGTCGAGGGTGTATGAATCGTGTACCAAAGTATCGAAAAATAGATTTTTGTGTCCTAATGTTTTTCTGGGGTCTTCCAATTCTTCGAAGATGTCTGGACGACCGTCAAAGCCTTGTATCCTTCTACCATAATTGGCAATGCCTAACATTCCTCCGTGAGCAAAACTAGTACGCATATTGGGGAATTTATTGGGTAAGTCTCTAAGTGTGAAAAGGTGTAAGGTGTCGGCGCATTGTGCCATCATCCACACCAAATGAAAACGCCAATACTCATTTTTTAATGCTATCATTTTCTCCCCATCGTAAGGGTGTATTTGAACCGCTAGTCCATATTTGTTAGCTAATTCGTATATGGGGTCTACATCCGATTCGGCAGTAGATAACCACTCGCCTTTGGCGTTTAGAAAGTGGGTAGGCAAACAGAGTACTTTTAAGCCCAATTGTACACATCGCTCAATTTCCTTAAGTGCAAAGTCCATATACAAGGGCTGAACCACAAAACCACAAGTAAACATATCAGGATAATCGGCTTGTACTGAAGCGTTAAAGTCGTTTTGAAAACGGATAGCATCGAAACAATCCTGCTTGTCCCAACCGTTACAGTATAATTGAGATAAACACAACATGACACCATGATCAATTTGGTATTGATGCATCCATTCTATTTTCTCTTTGATAAAAAAACTAGGGTCACTAATTGGTCTAGACCAATCGCCTTGCCTCATAAACTTTTTGTCTTCATCAATCCAAAATAGTTTCTTGTCCTTCATAAATTTTGGAATCTGAGAAGGCTCAGGCAATATGTGTCCGTGTCCGTTTATTCGCATAATGTCTATTTAAATAAACTTTTCATCTACTTCCATCACTTCGCCAGTAACAGGACATGTTCTCAACTTTTCATTGGTGTAAAAGCGCTTAAACACGGGTAAAAAATCTTTTTCAATATTCGTCAAATGAAAGTACTCCTCGTATAACAGATGGTTGGCAGTATCAGAAAACCACATTAAACCGTCCTTGTCATTTTCGCCCCTTTTTCTTTCAATAACTAAGCCTACAGAACCTTCCGACCTAATAGGAGAGTGTGGAATTTTGCCCGGCAAAAGAAACATTTCTCCCTCTTTAATAGGGATTTCAACCGCTTTTCCTTCGTGCTGGATTTTAACGATAATATCTCCCTCAATTTGATAAAACAACTCTTCTGTTTCGTTGTAATGATAATCTTTTCTGGCGTTTGGGCCTCCGACTATCATAACGATAAAGTCTCCGGCTTCTACGTATAAATTTTTGTTTCCTACTGGTGGTTTGAGTAATTCTCTGTTATCTTCAATCCATTGGTGTAAGTTAAAAGGTGCTTTGAATGACATAAGTAATCGTTTTGTTTGTTCAGCAATTTACACAAATTTGGCTATTTTTGGGGTTATGGATTTAGACTTATTAGGAAAAAATGCCCTTGTTTGTGGTAGCACTCAAGGAATTGGAAAAGCCACTGCCCTAGCTTTAGCTAAAATGGGGGCTAACGTATTTCTTCTAGCTAGGAATGAAAAAAAACTTAAAGAAATAAAAAGTCAGCTCGACAACAGCAAAGGTCAAAATCACGACTATCTATGTGCCGATTTCTCTGATGTAAATAAGGTGAAAAGCGTAGCTCAAAAGTTAGAGCATAAAAACATACACATACTTATAAATAATACGGGTGGACCAGCAGGTGGACCTATTACCTCAGCCCAAAGCGAGGATTTTGAAATAGCTTTTCAAATGCACGTGGTATGCAACCAAATCTTATCTCAAGCTGTAGTAGAAAGCATGAAGAAAGCCTGCTATGGTAGAATCGTAAATGTTATTTCTACCTCTGTAAAAGTCCCTATTAATGGCTTAGGCGTATCCAACACTATTAGAGGTGCAGTAGCAAGTTGGGCAAAAACGATGGCCAACGAATTGGGACAATATGGCGTTACAGTCAATAATGTCTTGCCAGGCTTTACGAATACTAACCGTCTCAAAACTCTAATTAATAAAAAAGCCCAAGTCCAACAAGTCAGTGAAGAACAAATCGCTGATGGTATGTTATCTACAGTTCCTGCCTCTCGCTTTGGTGAGGCTGAAGAAGTAGCTAATGCTATCGCTTTTTTATGTTCTCCCGCTGCCGCTTACATCAACGGAATTAACGTCCCTGTTGATGGTGGACGTACCGGCACACTTTAAACTACATCCCTATGAAAAAAATACTCAATTATATAGACGGTAACTTACAAGAAGCGCTATCCAAAGAAGTTATAGAAAATGAAAGCCCTGTGAATGGCAAGGTGTTTTCTCATATTGCCGATAGCGATAAGGAAGATGTAGAATTGGCTGTACAAGCAGCCAAAAAAGCTTTTCCTTTTTGGAGTGGATTGAGCAAAAAAGAACGTCACGACCATTTAATGCGTCTAGCAGATGGTATAGAAGCACGTTTTGATGAAATGGTAATTGCCGAAAGTTTAGATAACGGTAAACCCGAATGGTTAGCCAAACAAGTGGATATCCCTCGAGCCTCTGAAAACTTGCGTTTTTTTGCAACAGCATCTCTACATTTTTCCTCTCAGATGCACGATATGGACGGCAAAGCCATCAATTACACAGCTCGTGAACCCATAGGAGTAGTGGGCTGTATTTCGCCTTGGAACTTGCCCATATATTTATTTACGTGGAAAATTGCTCCTGCTCTAGCAGCAGGAAATACAGTTGTTGCAAAACCTTCGGAAGTGACTCCTTATACTGCTTATTTGTTGAGTGAAATTTGCCAAGAAATAGGCTTTCCTAAGGGAGTGCTAAACATCGTTCACGGCTATGGACATAAAGTAGGAGCCGCTATAAGTAGCCACCCTGATACGCCTGTAATTTCATTTACTGGCGGTACAGTTACTGGAGCGAAAATTGCTGAAGTAGCAGCGCCAATGTTCAAAAAGTTATCTCTAGAATTGGGCGGTAAAAATCCTAATATCGTATTTGCTGATGCTAATTTTGAAGAGGCATTAGAGATGGCCGTTAAGGCTTCTTTTAGAAACCAAGGACAAATCTGTTTGTGTGGCTCTCGACTCTTTGTCGAAGAATCCATTTACCAAAAATTTAAAACTGCTTTTGTTGAAAAAACAAAGCAATTGAAAGTGGGTGACCCTAAAGAAAATAACGACCTTGGTGCAGTAGTTTCTAAAGACCACATGCATAAGATATTGGAGAAGATAGAACTTGCCAAAGAAGAAGGTGGACAAATTTTATGTGGTGGCGAGCGTGTCATATTAGATGGCGAACTTAGTGAAGGCTATTACATCGCCCCTACAATTATTGAAGGCTTAGACCATCTGTGCCGTACCAATCAAGAGGAAATCTTTGGGCCTGTAGTCAGTATAATGCCCTTTAAAAACGAAGAAGAAGTTATTGCCATGGCAAACAGTACTCGTTACGGATTAGCCGCTAGTATATTCACACAAGACATCAGCAAGGGGCATAGAGTAGCAGCTCAAGTCAACTCAGGAATAGTATGGATTAATACTTGGATGATGCGTGACTTACGTATTCCATTTGGTGGTATGAAAGACTCTGGGGTAGGACGTGAAGGAGGATTCAAGTCACTCGAGTTTTTTACTGAACCCAAAAATGTATGTCTAAAAATATAGAGACCTACAAAATATCTTACTTTAAAAACGGATCTATATATTTAATGTCTTTGTGGCTTAAGACCCACATACTGTTTTCAGAATTCCCAGAAGTTTTAAAGTGTAATTGAATACCTTCTTGAGTTTCTGCAACCTCCAAAACAGTTCCTACTTGTCTAAGGTTATTTTTTAATAATAATTCGACTTGTTTGCCTACTAATTGTTTACAAAGTCGCTTCCTGTATGTATTTTTTTGATACAGGGCATCGAGTTCGTCTCTCCAATACATTCTTATGATTTTTACATTACAATAATGCATCAATAGTATTATTAGAAAGTTTTACTAAGATTAAAAAAAGGTTAAGCCTACTTAATGATAAGCTCATCGGTAAACAACCAAGTTGTTCCCCCTGCACCCAAATGCCATTCGGGACAAAGGCCATAATTTTTAGCTTTAACCTTGATATAACGTGCTTGTTGAGTCACTCTGGCAGAAAAATCTTGATGAAAGGAACCGTATTCTTGGTCAGAAAATGTATTGCTAATAAGGGCAACGGATTTGAAATTCTGACCATCCTCAGACACTAAGAATTCTACCTGTGGCGGATAAAAAATCCAAGATTTGATGTCTTGTAAAAAACCAATGGCTAAGTAGTTAATAGGCTTAACAGACCCTAAGTCTATTGTAGCCTCTAAATCTTCTCTATATCCTTGCCAACTTCCAGTTCTATAACTGCCTGTGCCTCGTAAATAATCTATTAAGGTTTTATCACCAGCAGCTGCATACTGGTTGGCGTATTTGCTTTGTATAGTGATACTTCTACTTCCATCAATTTTATAAAATGGTGCCGATACCTCTTGACTTTGTCCATTAGTAGAAAAGGCTTTGGCCTTAATTATAGCATCATCATACAACACAATGGGCTGGTCGTAAATGAGTGATTCTGAACTAGGCTGACTGCTATCTAAAGTGTAGCGAATAAGCGCTTCTTGAGCAGAGCCTAATTCTACTACTAAGCTATCCGTAAAGGTTTGGCTCTCTGCCATAAAAAATGGTACAGGCGTTAACAGATTTTTAGTAATCGAAGATGGCGGTATTCCCTGACTTCCCCAATCGCTAGGCTCATCACCCATTAAAAATATAAGCTCCCCGCCTCGCATAATATCGCTATGCAGAAGATAGCTTTTATCATAAGTTCGTCCATTTAAACTAATCGACTGAATGTATTTATTGCTTGGGCTCAATTTATCGGCTCGTATAACAAAAGTTTGCCCATTTTCTAATTTTATTTGAGCCTGATCAAACAGAGGAGTTCCTATAGTGTAATAATCTAGACCGGGCGTTACACTATAAAAGCCCATGGCACTCAAAACATACCAAGACGACATTTGTCCGCAGTCTTCGTTACCTGAAAGTCCATCAGGATATATACTGTATTGCTCTTCCATAATTTGTCGTACCCTATGCTGAGTTTTATGTGGTTTGCCGACATAGTTGTATAAATACGCCATGTGATGACTAGGCTCATTGCCGTGGGCATACTGCCCAATAAGTCCTGTAATATCTACTTGCTCTCGTCCAGAAGTTTGGCTATCGGCAGTAAATAAACTATCTAAATGTTGTTCTAACTTTTCTGCCCCACCCATCAAATCTATGTGACCTTGTATGTCTTGTGGTGTAAAGGCAGAATACTGCCAAGCGTTAGCCTCCGTATAATTGAAATTCACTTCGTCTGGTACAAAAGGCCCAAACCAATTGTTGTTGACTTTGGCTCTAAAAAACTTCGTTGAGGGGTCATAGACATTTTTATAATACTGCCCTCTTTGATAAAAATAATTTGCGACATCATCTCTACCTAAAGAATCTGCCATCATAGCAATACACCAATCGTCATAGGCATATTCCAAAGTTTTAGATACCGACTCTGGCTCATCACTAGCCGCAATAAATCCCTTGGCTTTATAGTATTCCAAACCTTCAGAATCCAAATTGGCACTGTAAATCATAGCGTCCATAGCTTCCTCAATATCATAATCTCTTATTCCCTTAGCATAAGCGTCAGCAATAACAGGTATAGCGTGATAACCAATCATACAATTGGTATAATTGGCCGCCAACTCCCAAATGGGCAATTTGCCCCCTTGTCGGTATTGTCTTAAAAAAGTCCGAATGAATTCGTTAGTCTTCTCTTGTTCTATAAGCGTAAATAAAGGGTGTGTGGCACGAAAAGTATCCCAAAGCGAAAAAATGGTGTAATGATTATCGGTGCTGTCTTGATGAATTTGCATATCCATACCCCTATACCTACCATCTACATCTGTATATAAATTTGGGTTCAGCAAAGAATGGTATAAAGCAGTGTAAAAAATGGTTTTATGATTTTCATCTCTACCATGAACCTGAATTTTAGAAAGCTTAGTTTCCCATGCATACTGTACCGATTGCTTAATTTTTTCAAAATCCCAATGTGGAATTTCAGCCTCTAAATTTTGTTGTGCGCCAAGCATATCAACTGCCGAAATACCTACTTTAACAAGTAAAGGGGTGTCCAACTCTCCAAACTTCATCCCCACAACTAAACTATCCGAACGGTAAACAAGCTCTTGAATAGGTGCTGAAAATTGAGCGTAAAAATGTATCCGTTGGTCTGTCGCCCACTGATTAGAGTAGCGATAGCCCTTAAAGGTAACACTGTCAACTTGTTCTAGAAAAACTGCTCTTAGCTTATCTCTGTGCTCTAAATCCAAGACTATTTGAGCCGCTACATTTTTTGGAAAAGTGTATCTATGAAAGCCAGCTCTTGGACTAACCGTCAGTTCTACTCCAATGTTATAATCGTCTAATTGCACTTGGTAAAAGCCCGGCTGTGCTAATTCATTATCGTGAGAAAAAGACGAGCCATAACCGTCTGTCCCATCTGCTCCATTGTTAAGTAATAATTCCCCTGTAGTTGGCATGAGCAAAACATCGGCATAGTCTGAAATACCCGTTCCACTAAGATGAGTGTGTGAAAATCCATATATAACACTATCGGAATAATGGTATGCTCCGCAACCGTCCCAACCCTCTAATCGTGAGTCAGGACTTAACTGTACCATTCCAAATGGACTAGCCGCTCCTGGATACGTATGCCCATGACCTCCAGTTCCTATAAAAGGATTGACATAATCTATTAATTGCTTTTCGGTAGGTTGACATGCTGCAAATATGACAATGATAAAAAAGTAAATTTTTTTCATGTTTTTAGCTGATTTCTTTCCACACCAAAGCACTAGCTCCCAAAATAGCAGCGTCAGCACCATCGAGTGAAGAGGGCAAAATATGAATTTTATTTTTATAAATACTTAGTAAGTTCTCTTCCATATATTGTTTTGTGGGCTTAAATAAAAGATCTCCCGCTTGAGCCAATCCGCCGAATAAATATATACAACGTGGACTGGTCATTGCTACAGCATTAGCTAATGCCAATCCTAATTTTTTAGCTGTAAAATCAAAGGCTTCTAAAGCCCATTGTTCTCCATTATTTGCCGCCTCATAAACTTGAGCTGAAGTGTAGTCTTTAGACGTTAATTCTTGTGCTGTTGTGCTGATGGCAGTAGCAGAAGCATAGGTTTCCAAACAACCTCTACGACCACAACCACAAAGACGTCCTCCTTCCTCAACAATGACATGACCTAACTCTCCTGCAAAAGCATCATGCCCATAAACAACTTGTCCATTTATAACAATACCACTACCAAGCCCTGTACCAAGCGTTACCATGATGAAGTTGTTCACTCCTTTTGCACTGCCATAAACCATTTCACCTAAAGCTGTAGCGTTAGCGTCATTGGTAACAATTACAGGCATATCAAAGTAGTCGTTGAAATAGTCTTTTAATGGGACATAATCAGGCCAATCTAAGTTAGGAGCAAACTCCACAGTGCCATTATAATAATTGCCATTCGGTGCGCCAATGCCTATGCCTACTGCTTCATTTTCAGCTAGGTTTTCTAATAACTGTTGCGATACGTGTTTAACAAGCTCTTTAGGGTCTTTATAATCTATTGTTTTAATTTTTCCTCGCCAAAGAAAATTTCCATTCGATTCTACCCAACCAAATACGGTATTGGTTCCTCCTATATCTATTCCAGCGCTGACTTTTTTCATCTTTGCGAATTTATCGAATCATTATTTCATCTACAAATTAATGCCTTTTTGATTCTAATATTCAATGCGTAAAAAGACGTTATTAGAGCTTCATTAAGTTAGGTGCGAAGGAGAGTTTATAAGGTTATTTGTACCCTCTTGAAACAGAGCGTAATTAAACCACGGATGAATAGCATAAGCACCATGTTCGCCTTGTTTGTTTATGGCCAAATAGCCTATTTGCATATCTTTATAGTTTTGATTTTTTACAATTCTAGCAATGGCTTCCTCACAGGCTTCTTGAGGAGATGCCCCTTGACGCATCAATTCAACAACTAGAAATGACCCTAAGGTTTTCATCACGGCTTCACCCATACCAGTTGCACAACAAGCACCTACTTCATTATCGACAAACATTCCAGCTCCAATGATGGGTGAATCTCCAACTCTGCCATGCATCTTAAAGGAAAGCCCCGATGTAGTACAAGCCCCTGAAATATCTCCATTCTTGTCTAGGGCTAATAAACCTATAGTATCATGATTTTCAACATTTATAATGGGTTTGTATTGTGAGTCTTTTTTCCACTCTTCCCATCTTTCTCTAGCTTTATCAGTCAATAAATCTTCTTTGGGGAAACCTTGAGCTAAAGCAAAGTCCAAAGCTCCTTTTCCCGAAAGCATAACATGAGGGGTTTCTTCCATCACTTTTCTAGCTACTGAAATGGGGTGTTTAATGTGTTCTAAATAAGATACAGCTCCACAATTCCCCGTATGATCCATTATGCAAGCATCTAAAGTAACGTGGCCGTCTCTATCAGGCAATCCGCCATATCCGACACTCATGGATTCTGGGTCGGCCTCAGGAACTCTAACGCCTTGTTCGACAGCGTCAATAGCTCTACCACCGTCATTTAAAACTTGCATAGCAACTTCATTGGCAGCTAAACCGTGATTCCAAGTAGATATTACCATTGGAAAACTTGATTGTGAATGGGGGTTTTGTTTTGGGCTAGTTGTTCGTGTTATTAGCTTTGGAAACAATAAAGCACCAGTAGCTCCAAGGAGTGTTCCTTTGATAAAGTTTCTTCTATTTTTCATCTATGTTTATAGGCTTTTATTAGACAAGTTTAAAATTCACCACTTCCGCCTCCACCATCTTTAATATCATCGTTACGGATATTGGTGCGGTCTTTAATCACGTCAAATTTTAACTCTCCAAAAGTATATTTAAAGCTAATACCAATGGACCTAAAGACCGTATTTCTATTGCTATAAATATAAAAATCATCACCTTCTAACTCTGTTTCAAAGGATTTGTATTTCTTGAATGGCTCAACAAATCTTAAACCAATAGACCCCTTTTTATTATTGAAATCTTTCTTAAAGCCAAATGAGAACATTGAAAATCCTGGAACATAACCCTGTGCCGTTTGATTTGGTGGTCGGAAAAAACCAAAAGTTTCGGCTTTGTATCCTTTGCCCATATCATAATTACCCCCCATATTCCAGTTGAATAAGACTCTTCCCAAATCGTCAGAAGTGGTTTGATAGGTGTATAAATTAAATCCTGCTCTTAAATTAGCATCACCGACTTTTATTGAGCCATAATAATTAAATCCAACAGATAGGTTTTCCCCGATATTATCATAGGAAGTAATCGAATTATTGCCTGACAAACGCACATTAGACTCTATCAAATCATAAGTTTGTTTAGCAAAAATATAATAGCTGCCTTTATATTTTCCTGCAAAACTATTGTAGCCTATTTCTAACTGATGAGTAATTTCTGGTTTTAATTGTGGGTTGCCTTCAGTCAAAGTAAGGGTGTCAGTATATGAAACGTTAGGGTTGATGTACCTCATGCCAGGTCTGTAAATTCGTTTACTATAGCTAGCTTTTAGCGACCTCATCATATCAATCTTTTTGGATAGAATGAAACTGGGTAAAAGGGTGGTATACTCGTTCTCAAAAGGGTCTTTTTCATTTTGCAACCATACATCGTTTTGTTTAGAATTCCACTGACCTTTTATAAGTGTGTTTTCGGCTCTCAGACCAACTACAGCTCCCCATTCTTTGGTTAATTGCCATTTTGTAGATAGGTATAAGGCGGCAATATTTTGAGTATAGTCAAACTGCTCAAAGGGTTGGAAAATAATGGGATTTGAATTTTCAGTATTGTAATTATTCAATAGGTTTCTATTGACATACTTGGCGCCCAATTCTATAGTATGTTTATCTTTCAAAGGGTGGGTATAATCTAGTTGATAAGTATATGTAAGAGGGCTACCGTCATTTTTATTAATAATAGTGTCTTTAGGTGTACTACCATCGTATTCTTGATAAACGTAGTTGTCTTGGTCAGAAACGTCTCCTCCTAACTGAAAAGCGAGTCTTAATTCTCGGTCTTCGTGGTCGCTGAATTGCTTGATATAATCAGTGGTCCATTCATAGCCTAAACTCAAATTTTTAGAGTCTGTGTAGCGTACCGTATCGTTAATTTGGTAAGCTAAATCATCGATAAAATTATCTGAAAGTATGGACGAATACAAATAGTCATCAGCCCACTCTTGATTGGTTTGTCGATTGCCTCTCATTTGAAAACTCGTTACAATACTATTGTATGGATTGATGTCATAATACATTTCAGACGTGCCTCCAAAACCTATCCACTGCCCCTTAGTCTGTGCGTTTTTGGTTAGGGTTGTAGAGTCAGCATAATTGAATCGGTGGTAAGTCTGTTCCCCCGAAAGTGGCCAACCGTATCGCACTCTACCACGTACAGATATTCCAAACTTTCCTTTACCATAATTGAGGTCTAAAGATTGTTTATTAACTCTAGTACCAACAGAACCATTGATAGTACTTTTAAAACCTGAAATCTGTTTTTGTTGTGTAATGATGTTAATTATACCAGCGCCACCTTCACCGTCATATTTTGCTGTTGGACTAGTAATGACCTCAACACTTTTGACTTGCTCGGCAGGTATCATTTGTAAAGCATCGGC
>CAXFLH010000029.1:0-13814 GCA_964003875.1 uncultured Flavobacteriales bacterium
ACTTGTAACTTTTTAGAATTGACAATGCGAAAGGCTGGCATTGCTGGAGCAGCAAACTCTCCCACATTGATGTAAATCTCGTCCAATCGACCACTAATAGGTGCTACCAACTCCAACTTATCGAGCTGAGCCTCCATAGCGGCTAACTTTTTCTGCAATGAAACGTACTGGTTTTTGGCTTGTAAGTATTGCATCTCTGAACCGATACCTTGTTTCCATAAATTATCTTGACGCTCGTAAGTGGTCTTAGCTAATTCCCTAGATTGTCTTAAGTCTTCCACTTGATTGGATAAAATACTCGCATCGAGCTGTATGATAGCATCGCCTTTATTGACCCAACGCCCTTCTTCGACCAAACGATTAACGACCATACCACCCATCTCAACACTAACCAATATATTCTCCTTAGAGCTGACAATACCCGGCTGACTGATGTAATGGGTAAAGTTAGTGCCTTCAACAACTTGTGTATGTACAACCACCCCTCCTTCAACAAGAGTATCGGAAAGAGCTATCTCTTTTTCTAATGAAGAAATTTGAGATTTCAAATCCCCCATTTGCTGTCTAAGCTCTTTTAGTGTTTCTTTCTTTTGACTTAATTCATTGACCTCTTCGCCACAACCAACAAGGATAGCAAGGGTTAATACTGATAATAATTTTACTGTTTTCATTAGTTTCCGACTGAACGATTATAATTAGTTTTTGCAATAAGTAGGTTATAGATAGCTTGGGCGTTATCGGCTTGAGCCTGACTGTAATCAGCTCCCGACTGCGATAGCTCCATACTACTGACTAAACCCTCTCTATATTTAGCCATAGTTTTTAAATAGATTTTTTTACTCAGCTCCAAGCTTTTAGATTTTTGCTTTTGAGTATGATAGGCCGTAAGGTAATTGGACAAGGCTACCTTATGAGCCAGACTCAAAGATTCTGAAACTTGAGATTGATTATTTTTAGCTTTTTCGAGCTCAATTTTAGCTTGTTGTACTTTAGCTATACGAGAAAACCCATCAAATAAGCTCATTGTTGCTTTCACGCCTATTACCTTTGTGGGGTACCAACGTAAATCGTCATCGAAGAAGGTAAAGTCATCACGAAAGGCATTTTGACTGTATGTGCCAAATGCAGAAATACTCGGTAAAAACTGAGATTGGTAACGTCTTAAATCTAACTTAGATAATTTTCTCTGTGTTTCAGCCAATTGAAACTCTAAGCGATTTTCAATATTGGGCTCTTGTATTTTTAGTGTTTGATTTTGACTTAATAAAGTAGGTAAACTGTCCGTAAGTACTAATTCTTCTTCAAGTGGAATCCCTAATATTAACTTCAAATATAAATAAGCCACTTCCGTCATTCTTTCCATATTTTCGGATTGAATTTCCATATTAGAAAGTGTGAGTGCCATTCTATCTACATCTAAATCCTCGACCATACCCAAGTCATAACGAGCTTGTACCTCATCTAAAATGCCTTGATGTATTTCGGCAATTAGCTTCAAGAAGTCTTTTCTTTCTTCTGCCACCAATACATTGTAGTATGCTGCCGCTATACTGTCTTGTATTTGCTGCTCGGTCAATTGCAAAGATTGTTGTGATAGGCTCTTGTAAATGGTAGAAGCTTTAAGCCCAACGATATAACTACCATCAAACAAAAGTTGTGAAGCCGTAATGGATGCCGTAGAATTATGCTCCGTGCCAAACTGCAATTCGGCATATTCGCCCTCTGGTGCTGTTGGCACAAACATATTAGCAGGGACAACCGTGGTTGGAATCTCTAAAAACTGTTGCCAATTCACTTCGCCATTTATCTTGGGTAAACCAATACCAATAGTTTCCAATACTTTTTTCTTGGCAAGGGAAACTTCTAGCTTAGCATTTTTAACCTTAACATTATTTTGTAAGCCTAACTCTTGCGCTTCTGTAACAGATAAGCGTTGTTGAGCAGAAGAAGTAAACGCTATAAGAATAGCGATTAATAATAAATTATTCTTCATTGATTTTTTGTTCTAAATAGTTGATGCCTTTAAGAGTTGCAATTCCTCGAAGGTGATAAATTCTAATTTCTGTCAGTAATTTTCTAAAATCGTAGTGCGTCAATGGAAAAATTTCGTCATTGACCAAAGCGTCTATTCTACTAATCATGAGTTTGGCAATGATATCCACATCTATTTCCTTTCTGTAAATCCCTTGTTCAACACCTTTATTGAGGTTATTCTTCATAATATTGAACAGAACCTTTTGTTTTAACTGCTCAATTAAAGCCCACGTATTAGGATAATATCGCTTTAACTCACCCAACAAATAAGGGTTGGTTTGTTTCATGACCAAAGAACAACTCTCATCAATTGCAAAAAGCTCATCAATTGCATTTTCAAATTGAGCTGCTGAAGTATTTATCATTTCAGATACTAAATCGTTGTGCTTCTGAAAACAATGGTGAATCAAGTCTTGTTTATTGTCAAAATGAACGTACAAAGTCTTTTTTGAGATGCCTAAACTAGTAGCCACTTCATCCATGTTCACCTGCTTAACGCCCTTTTTCAAAAAAAGAGAAAGCGATTGTTGAATGATATGTTCTTTAACTTCCATAATGGGGGTGCAAATATACATATTAAAAAACTAAAGAAACGTTTTTTGTTGCATTTTGTTTCCAAAGTTTAATTATCTTTTTAAATAAGGTTAGATAGTTTTAAGATTTAATATCTTTGTTCCAATAAATTTCAAGATGAAACATACAAAAGTTAAAACCCTATTGTTAGGTGAAGCCGTTAATGAAACCGTTTGTGTAAAAGGCTGGGTGAGAACTAAACGAGGTAGTAAAAATGTATCCTTTATAGCTATCAATGATGGCTCGACGATTAATAACATTCAGGCTGTTGCAGAGAGCGATTCTTTTGACGAGAGTCTTCTGAAGCAGATAACTACTGGGGCGTGTCTTTCCATTATTGGCACTTTGATAGAGTCACAAGGGAGCGGTCAGAAGGTAGAAATTGCAGCTCAAGAGATTGAAGTTTTAGGAGAGGCAGATGCTGATTTATACCCTCTTCAGCCCAAAAGACACAGTCTAGAATTTTTAAGAGAAAAGGCTCACTTACGTTTTAGAACGAATACTTTTAGTGCTGTATTCAGAGTACGTCACGCTCTTTCTTTTGCTATTCATCAGTTTTTTAATGACAAAGGCTTTGTGAATTTGCATACGCCCATTATTACTGGTGCCGATGCTGAGGGTGCAGGTGAAATGTTTCAAGTCAGTAGTTTGGATTGGAATAATCTGCCTAAAGATGACAAGGGTAATGTAGATGAATCTCAAGATTTTTTCGGCAAAAAAACTAACCTTACCGTATCGGGACAACTTGAGGCGGAATTAGGTGCATTAGCTCTTGGTCAAGTGTACACCTTTGGCCCTACATTTAGAGCTGAAAACTCCAATACCTCCAGACATTTATCCGAGTTTTGGATGATAGAACCTGAGGTGGCATTTGCTGACCTCAACGACAATATGGACTTGGCAGAAGACTTTTTAAAGTATTGTATTCAGTATGTTTTAGATAAGTGTTCTGAGGACATTGCCTTTTTGGATAAGCGCTTGGCAGATGAAGAAAAAAACCTCCCCAAAGAGCAAAAATCCGAAATGGGGCTAACTGAACGCCTTCAATTTGTAGTAGAAAATGATTTCGAACGCTTGACTTATACAGAAGCTATTAATATTCTTCGCAACTCTAAGCCCAACAAAAAGAAGAAATTCCAATACCTCATCGAAGGTTTTGGTGCTGACTTACAATCCGAACACGAACGTTATTTGGTGGAAAAAAAGTTCAAAAAGCCCGTAATTCTTACCGATTATCCTAAAGGTATTAAAGCATTCTACATGCGTATGAATGAAGATGGTCAAACGGTCAGAGCAATGGATATACTATTCCCGGGAATTGGGGAAATCGTTGGCGGATCACAACGAGAAGAAAGAATGGAAATTCTTAAGTCTAGAATGAAAGAAATGGACGTTGACCAAGAAGAATTGTGGTGGTATTTAGAAACACGACAATTTGGTAGCTGTCCGCACAGTGGTTTTGGATTAGGCTTTGAAAGACTTATCATGTTTGTTACTGGCATGAAAAACGTTAGAGATGTTATTCCTTTCCCTCGCTATCCTCAAAATGCCGAATTTTAATCGATGCAAAAACAGAGACTAAAACAAGAGATAGGCCTTAACCTTAGTCCACAGCAAATACAGTTTATGAATTTGTTGCAGATACCTCTTATGTCTTTGGAAAAACGCATAGAAGACGAGTTAGAAAGCAACCCCGCATTAGAAGAAACAACTCAGGATAAAGAGAAAAACGAGGATACTGAAAGTAGCTGGGAAAGTACTAGAAACCACAACCAAAGTACAGAAGAAAAATACAGCACAGTACCTCGAGAAAGAGAGTTGAGTTTACAAGAATTTCTCCTACAACAGTTGCCTATGCAAAGCCTCGATGATGATGAATCCGTACAAGCACAATTCATAATTGGCTGCCTTGATGATAATGGTTTTTTAAGCCGTTCGCTACTATCTGTCTCCGACGATTTATTGTTTAAGTTGAACCTAAACATCAGCGAAACGGAACTCATCCCCATTTTGAAAATCGTACAAAAGCTAGACCCTGTTGGTGTTGGCGCTAGAGATTTAAAAGAATGTTTACTCCTTCAATTAGAAAATAAAATCCAAACAGAGTCTATTATATTAGCTCAATCTGTACTGCGAAATCAGTACACAGCATTCGCCAATAAGAACTATGAAAAGCTACTCAAAGAATTTGATGTTGATAAAAATCAAATCAGACAGGTTTACAAAGAAGTCGAGCAATTGAACCCTAAACCCGGTTCTAGTTTTACAAATACTCAAGAAGTCAATGCATACATAACTGCCGATTTCTTATTGGAAGCCGATAATGACGAACTAAACGTCGTACTCAACAACAGTAGAAGTAAGTCATTAAGAAGTAGTCAGTACTACAAAAAGATGTTAGAAAACTTGGAGCAAGAAAAAGGCGATAAAGAAGCTATCCAATTTCTAAAAGAAAAAATAGAAGGTGCTGAGTGGTTTGCTAATGCTCTCATACAAAGAGATCAGACCTTACTCAAAACCATGAATTGTATTGTAAGTATTCAAGAGGAGTTTTTTAAAACAGGAGACGAGAAATTACTCCAGCCCATGAAACTGATGGATATTTCTGAAAAGATAGATTTAGATATTTCTACTATCTCTAGAGTCACTAACAGCAAATACATAGAAACACCTTACGGGACTTTTTTATTGAAAGAGTTTTTCTCAGATGCTTATAGCAAAGATGATGGCACTGTTATTTCTAATAAAGTTATAAAAAGTCATCTTCAAGATATTCTAGAAAATGAAAACAAAAAGAAACCTTATTCTGACGAGGAACTTTCTGAAAAACTAGATGAATTAGGTTTTCATATTGCCAGACGTACTGTCGCAAAGTACCGTGACCAATTGGGCGTGGCAGTAGCTAGATTAAGGAGGGAATTATGATGCGATTGGCTCAAGTAATCTCTGTTTTGGGACATCCTCTGTTTATGCCTTTATATGCTTTTGGCTTACTCATTTATGCCAATCCTTATATCAATATGATGGTGCCTGAGGCCAGTAAATATTTTACTCTTGGCATACTTGTAGTTTTTACCATTATACTACCCATACTTACAGCTGTCGTGTTCAAACTGTTTGGTCTTATTGATAGTCTTTTTATGAAAACTGCCGAAGAAAGAAGGTGGCCTTTTCTACTAACCCTTATTTGGTATTATATGGGCTTTCAATTACTCACCAAAATATATGTGCCTCAAAGTTTTTTACTACTTATGATTGGGGCAATTAGTGCTATAGGTATAGCTCTTGTCATTACAAGTCGTTGGAAAATTAGTATTCATATGCTTGGTGTTGGTGGTGTTATAGGTGCCATAATAGGTATTTCACAACGCTTTCAGTTTGACCATAGTATGCTATTAATAGCCTTAATTTTTTTTGCTGGACTGATTGGTTACGCTAGATTAAAGACCAACTCTCATAACTACCGACAAGTATATGCTGGATTTATTCTTGGTTTAGCTATAGAATGGATTTGCGTGATGAATTTTTAAAAAAAGTTATTTTTACGCTTCAAATCCTTAAATCTAAAAACCCCTATTAATTGGTATCTAAAAGTTTTAAATCAATATTATGACTTTAACAGCAGAGCAAGACGGAAAGAGTATTGGATGTTTGCCTTGGTTAATTTTATTATTTCAATGCTTATCGTTGGAGTCGATAATGCCTTAGGTTTTTTCTTTAATTATTCAGGAAATGTATCAGGAGCAGGTGTTTTTAATTTATTATACAACCTTTTAATTTTAATCCCGAGCCTTGCTGTTGCCGTCAGGCGACTGCATGATATTGGTAAAAGCGGTTGTATGCTATTAATCGGTTTAATACCCCTAGTTGGAGCAATTTGGCTATTGATATTGTTGTTAAGAGATAGCGAGGCTGGAGAAAACAAATATGGTCCTAATCCAAAGTAGTAATAAGTTAATTTTCCAAAAATAGCTTTTAGTTCTTATCTTTTTCTTTGTATTCGTAGGTGTATGTTTGTTCTTGTTCTTCCAAGAGTTCATCTATTTCATACTGATAAACTTGCTTAGGAGGTCCGTTGTCTTTAAACCAATAAGCTAGTATAAGCCCCGCCAAAGCTCCTGCTAAATGACCTTCCCACGATATGTGTTTTTTCATAGGAAAAATGCCCCATACCATACCCCCATAAAGGAAAACGACAAACATAGATATGGACATTAACTTGGTGTGCTTTCGGATAAAGCCACTAAAAAATAAAAAGGAAGCTAGAGCATAGAGCAATCCACTTGCACCAATATGAAAACTAGGTCGGCCTATTGCCCAAAGCCATAATCCACTCATGAGCCACGACCATAAAAAAACTTCTTTAGCAATCCCTTTGTAGAAAAAGCCTAGCGTAGCGGTTAATACAAATAAAGGTAAAGCATTATTAGTAAGGTGTTTCCAATCGCTATGAATAAAAGGTGATAAGAGTACCCCTTTCAACCCTTCTAAGGTGCGAGGTAAAACTCCGTATTTGGCAAAGCGCATGCCATATGTGTGCTCTATCCATTCGACAACAAACAGAACGAGGATAAATAAGGCTGGTAAGACAAATATAGAGCGTTTCTTTTGTATTGACATCTTAGAATTTATATTCCATTCCAAGTCCTAAAATATGTAATTGTTTGGGATTATTGGTGTTAAATGATTGTTGTAATCTGTAGAAAACATCTATGTCAAATTGTTTTAGGAATGGATAAGATGCTCCTAGAGTATATCGCCACTTCTTAAATTCCGAATCTTTGAAAAACAACTCAAAGGCAGTAAAAGGCTCTAAGGGTGTCTTTCTGATATTGTACAATAAGGATACTTTATCTCTTAATGTGAAATTTTCTTCTTGGTATTGATAACGCAATCGGTTTTTCATTAGCCAACGCTTTTTCTTTTTTCTGTAATTGATATCACTATATATAAGGTGGCTATTAAAGGTGTTTTGAGACAAATCAAAATCAGTAATATAACGATAACCAATAGCTACAGACCATTTTTTAATAAGGTCATATTTTAAGGATAAATTGCTAAAGGTAACATCTGGTAAAGAGGCGTTTTCTCTAAATCGAAAGCCTTGATCTAAAGAAACACTCAAATCGTTATTCAAGTCATAAGAAACGCCAATTTTGGACCATTGTTGAAAGTCTTGTTCTTGTGCAATGAGCAAAAAGGGGCAGAATAAGAGCAGTATGAAACTACTTTTGTTCATCTTCAAAATAGAATATTCTTAGATTAGCCGTATCTCTTAAAAAGTCAACATTACGAATTTCTACACGTGTAATGTTGAGCCCTGTTCTTTCCCTCAAGTCAGCCAGTAACTCTTCTTTTCTTTCAGGTAGAATAAGTTCAATCTTTTCAAAGGTTATGTTTTTTCTAGATTCATGTTTTAGCAGCCATATTTTCTCTAAACCATAAGTGATAGCGATAAACATCACATTGGTAAAAAGTACCTCAGCGTGGCTAATCTTTTTATTCACTAAAGCATTCATCACTGAAATACCTATGACAATGAATAAATAGGTCATTTCTTTTATGGGTATGGGATCGGTACGGTATCGAATAATACCAAAAATAGCGAAAAGACCAAGGGCAAACCCTAACTCTAGCTTAACGTTTTCAAGTAAAAAACAAAGGAAGAAAACTGTTACACTGATTAGTAGATAGGTGAAAAGGTAATCTTTGTTTTTGGTAACAGGATAGTATAGGTATCTAACAATATATCCAACGATTAAAAAGTTAAAGGCTGAACGTACCAATAACTCAATAAAATCTTTTTTATCAAAAAAATCAGAGCCGAAAATCTCAACATCTGCCAGTATAAATAGTAAGTCGTTAATCATCTTGTAGTTTATTTATTTTTAAGAATTTTGGTTTAAAGTTATTATTTTTTAAAATAGGAAAAAGACTAGCTGTTGCCATACAGTATTTGCTAATTCTAAATGGTCTTACTCCGTGCTTTTTAATAACACGCATGAAGTTTGAAGCGTAGTTTACTTTTTCTTGTTTAACCTCAGCAATAACCATATTGTCTAATTGGCTGTGTCTTTCCTCAGCCTCAAAAGTAATGCCTACATCTATGGTTAGTCTTTCCTTAATGTGCTTATTGACTAAAGTTATGCGACTGAATTTATTCCAATGCTTAGCTACTAATGCATCGTCTCTACCCATTATTTGATGAACAAAACGATTGCCTTCCTCTGTCAAGCTAGCTGGAATTTTAGCGACTTTGATGCGTTCCTTAATCGTCTTACCCTTGTTGTTTTTTTTCTTCACCTCTAAAAAACATAGCCCAGAGTCTATGTATTCTCTATAACGAACTTTGTTTCGGTTTTTTTTACCGTTGTGGTGTTCAAAATAGAACTTGAAGTCTTCGGTATCAAAATATAAGGAACGGTAAGCGTTTAAGCGAACACCATCTATATCAAGCACATAGTAATGGGATTTGATTTCTTCCATCACCTTTTCCAACAAACTGTATTCGAATACAAATTTGGTATCCGTTCGGTTCATTAGCTTGACTTCATCCATTTGATTGAGTGAAATGGGCTCGAAAGAAGATAGTATGTTATTGATTGCTTTCAATCTTAAATCGCGTTATGTCACCTAAATTATACTGCTGGTTATTTTCAGTTATTTCAATGCTCATTTTTACAGCAACTTCTCCATCAACACAATCGCTTTTCCAAATGGTAGTTGCTAACTGTTGAGCATAAACAGGATTGCTTTGATTGATAACTGCCAAGCCTGTAGTATCGGACTCACAATCCGAATAAATAAATACTGTATACGTTCCTTTTCTTAAATTTTCAAATCGGAAAGAACCATCAAATGAAGTTTCGTAACTATCGTCATAATAATTGTCCTCATCGCCATAAATAATATATACTTCTTCATCTGCGTGATAATAATATGCGAGCGTATCTACACGCTGATTGGTGCCGGGGACATCAAAATGACTAAGTTCATAGGTAATGACTTTGCCGATAATAGAAGAAGTCCCTCCTTTTCCGGCTTCTTTTTGACAAGCTAAAAAGACACTTGCAATAGCTGTTATTAGTAAAAGTTTTTTCATCTTATTGAATAGTTATTTTTCGACTTTCATTATCAATTAGAAATATATAAATGCCCTTTGGCCAAGAAGACACATTAACGTTAGCACTTCCTCGAATATTACTAAGGTTTAGGTGTTCTTTTCCTAAAAGGTCGTAGGCTTTTATACGTTGTGCATATGGTATTTGAATAGTCAGATTATCACTGCTAGGGTTGGGATATAAGTGCAATTGACTATTAAGGTTTTCTACTGTTGATGTTCCTAAACCGTTATTAGCGTTAAAGGTATGAGTCTGTACAACAAAAGGACCTTTACCATTGGGCACTCTGGCATAGCCTAAATCTGAAGGTAAAGAATTGTAAAACAAAGCGTCTATTATAAAATTGTTAGCTGTTGATAGAAAAAGTTCTTCCCCATCGGCAGCTAACTGAAAGCTAGTATGTATACCACTACTAGCGGCATCGTCTTTGTCTAACCATACAATTAAATAATCATCGGCTTGTATTTCTACATCTGGGAAAGTCCATTTATCTAAAACGTTTTCATTATCTGATAAATGATAGCCTCCTAAATTAATAGCTATATCGCCACCGTTATACAGTTCTACCCAATCGTCATATTGTACGTAACCCGAAGACGTATCTTGAACAGCCGATATATTAGACGCCATAAACTCATTGATAACAAGACTGCCAACAATAGAAAGGTTGTGGTATTCGTGTTCAGCTCTTTCTGGCGAGAAAATCCCTGCCTCGCTATTTTCAGCATAGATATAATACTGCATATCTAAAGCGTCCACATCAACAGATACACCATATGTGTCGTCATTGGCTGCACCATCATTATGATTGCCATCATCTAACATTTGTACTTTAACAAATCTATCTTGTGGTCTGTAACGATAAGCAAGATATACATAAGAGGCATCCTCTACATTGACAATTAAGTTTGCTGTAGAATAACTGGGCACTACGCTAGGCGTTGTACTTATGGTGCTTATTGTAGGCGGTGTTTTAGTTAGTTCATCATGAGTAGATAAAAATTCTGAACGGGCATTCATTAGGCTGATTATACCATTGACATTGCCTCCACCTGGGCCTCCACCACCTACGTCTACGTCATTGTTGAGGTTAGCAATAAAATCATCGTAATTATAAGGCGTATTGGGGTCCGCTTGTACATCTGCTTTTATTAGGTTTTGCAATTCGAGACCTCTTTCAGCATACCAATCGTTAGCGAAGTTTTCGGTAAGTATAGTGCGCATGTGAGCAACATACATTTTTCTATAGGTTGAATTGCTAAAAATTAAATTCAACAAAGGCCAATCATCATCCCCTTCTCTTAGCATTGGATCAAGCTGAGTAAGATCGGTTTGGCCACCTCCTCCCGGTCCTTGATTTACCATTTTAAAGCCTCCTAAACACTCGTTTAAGTCCCATATTATAGTATTCATTCTATTATTATCATCTTTAATGAGGTAATAGTTTTGGCGAAAAGGGCCGCTATAGCTATCAAGATTTACAAGTACATTATTGAATGCTGACATCCAAATGGCTCTATCTATATCCAGACTGTTTTCTATGGTATTGGCTGAATTCTCAATAGTATTAGTTAAGTTAATAAGATCTTGCCAGCTTGCATCAGATTTCATTTCGTAAAAGTCGTAATACAAAGAAGAATCTGCACCTAAATACTCTAAAGATGAACCCCCATTGAATACATTTTGAGGATTACACTTTATACGAGTATTATTTTTATCTGAATAAAGATAATTGTTTTGAAAATCTGAATTTATAGATTCTGAATTGGTATACAAACCATGATATGAACCGTTGATATAAACTTTTGCATAATTAGAGCGTGGTGCTTGCATATATTTTCTAGCAATTTCATATGATAAGGCTTCTCTTAAAAATGAAGGGTCTTTTTGTCCATTAGAAAGTTTTATTGTTTCATGACCTTGATAATCTTGATTGGACTTGATATAATCAATAGATATATTAAGTGGGTTTTTATCGTTACTTTCTGAAAATGTACTATTTCCTTTATATTTAACTCCCACACTATCTTTCATAGAACCATTAAAAACTACTGAATCTGCTATTAAATATTCTTCTGTTTCATAATTATCAATCATTAACTGATTCCAATTGTCTTCTGGAAAATAGATTTCTATAATGGCTATATTATCCATTTCGAATAGACTCTGAGCATTTAGGGTTGTTGCTAAGATAATTGAAGTAAAGGTGATTAAAATGCTTTTCATAAGTTAATTTCTGCTGAGTCTGTTAGGCTGTAATTATTAGTTAAATATAACTTTTTGAATAGTGTAAGCCCTTCCATTATTTAGTTTTAAAAAATATAGTCCAGGAGGTAATTGATTTCTGAAAACAACTGTATTGTTTAAAAATGAGTCTGAAGCTACAATTTGTCCTTTTGAATTAATTAATTGGTAGCTATTAAAATACTCATTGTTAATTATTACATAGTCATTTGCAGGTGTAGGATATATAATAAATGAGGATAAGTCATCTATGGCAGCCGTCTGGTCATAGCTAACATACAAGATACTGACACAATTATTTTGGTCATACACATAAAATAAGAAATCACCCGATTCGTTAGGTGAAAAAATCGAGTCTGTTGCCAAAACCTCATCCATTTTATCTGTCCACTCATAAGTAAATGGAGGTGTTCCTCCAGTGATAGTGGGCTCAAGAGCATTGCCATTTTGATAAACATCTGCCGACAGAATATTAAAACTAACAAAGGCATTTTGAGTGGTAATATTACCCCCTTCAGTGCTTAGTGACTGGTTAACTATAAAAGCATTAGTTTGATTGGGATTAATATACTGACCATCAATATTACCATCAGAAAACACTATACTGAAAGGAGCCTTACTACAGGCATCTATCTTTTTAAAAGGGAGATAAACTAGTACAGCATATCCATTGTTGAATTGGTCTTCCGAAGCAGGACTAGTGTGACTGTAAGTGACAGTAGCCATAGCTTGATTGGATGAAATATCAAACACCTCAGCACTAATACCACCTTGTTGACCCGAGAGAGCATCCAACACATTGTATGAGTTTGTAAAATCTTGTTGGTTTATATCATATATAATCTGATAATCTAATTGTACTACTTGCGGATTGTAGGTAATATTAAATTGATAATTCTCTACAGCTATGAAATCATTGATTAATAATGGTAAAGCAAAGAATGTATTTTCTTGAAACAGCCAATTATCATATTCTGATTGCTCTTGCAAATTAAAATCATCAGAGAAAGTTATTGCAACTTGTGAGCTAGCAAGAAATGGAAAGGTGAGGATACAAAAAAGCAGAGTTCTTTTCATAAAATTTACAATGTAAATTGTGTTTGATTGATTAAGTCAAGGATTTAATGTAATCTAACAAAGATAAGAAATTCTAAGAAAGAAGGGGTAGTGTTATTTGGAAGATAAAGCTAGTATAGCATCTTGCCATACTTTAATTTTTAACTTCCAATCGTATGACAATCCTAATTGAATAGCATTTTTAGAAATCTGATTAAGTGATTCTTTATTGTTTAATAGGTCTTCTATAACTTCTTTCATTTCGTCTAAAGTTTGAACCACAAAACCATTTTGATAATGATCTATCCATTTTTTAGCACCATAATCTGCATATACTAAAGAGGGAACACCAGCACAGGCTGATTCAAGTATCACTTTAGGGAAGCCCTCAGAACGTGAAGGAAAGATATGCAATTGCATATCTTTTAATAGTTCAGACAATTCATATTGCGACAACATACTATGGCAGATTAAGTTAGGCAAATGATTTTCTATTTTCTTACCCTCTCCAACTAAATGAAATTCTAATTGTGGATAATCATTAGCTAATGCTAAGAAATCATCGACTCCTTTTTCGGAGTAATTATTAGCTATCAATATAACTCTGGAGATTGGCACAGTTTGATAAGATGAATTAAAAAATAATTGACTTTCTGTTCCCAATTCTAAAATTTTATCCTCTACGACTAAACCATATTTTTTAAAATTATATTCTTTTATATATTGTGAAATTGAAAACACTTGACTAAATCGAGCGTAATAATTTAATACATTAAACCCGCTTTT
>CAXFLH010000030.1:0-13262 GCA_964003875.1 uncultured Flavobacteriales bacterium
TTTTAATTAGGCTTTCATTTTTTATTCTAAATGCAATTAAATCCTTAATGGTAACTATTTTAAGTTGATGCTTTTTAGCAATGAGTTGAAGTTCGGGCATTCTTGCCATTGAACCGTCTTCATTCATTATTTCAACGATAACACCAGCTGGATAGAGTCCAGCTAATCGAGCTAAATCTATAGCGGCTTCGGTATGTCCAGCTCTTCTAAGGACACCACCTTTTCTAGCTTTTAATGGAAAAATATGTCCGGGTTTACCTAATTCACTAGCTCTAGTGTTAGGGTTTACTAAAGCTTTAATAGTCTTTGCTCTGTCACTAGCAGAAATACCTGTGGTACAGCCGTGACCGATAAGGTCTACTGATACGGTAAAAGGGGTTTCGTATTCGGCTGTATTTTTGCCTACCATTAATTCAAGTTCCAATTCTTCACATCGGTCTTCAATTAATGGTGCGCAAATAAGGCCACGACCATGCGTAGCCATAAAGTTTATCATTTCGGGAGTTACTTTATCAGCAGCAGCTAAAAAGTCACCTTCATTCTCTCTATCTTCATCATCGACAACAATAACAATTTTACCTGCTTTGATGTCTTCAATAGCTTCTTCTATTGTGTTTAGCATCCGGTTTTATTTTGGTGCAAAGATAAGCTATTAGAGAGTATGAAACAGACTGAAATTAGTCTGTTTTTCTTGTCCAAGTAGAGGTCTTACCTATAAATGGCATACTGATTAGATAACCTTCAAGTTCAAGAGTGTTTTTGTCTACTAGTGTGGCAGTTCCACCGTATGTTTTACCATTTGAAGGTTTATATATTCTTCCATCTTCCCAGACATTATCTCCTTTGAACACAAAACCTTGCATTATTTTCAAACCCAAACGTTCTCTACTTCTTAATTTTTCTTCTGGATTTTTTTTATCTAACTTTGGCTTACCGTTACTTTCATTGGGTTCTTTCATCCATGTAGTTTTTCCCGAAAAAGTTTTTCCATCTAGAAATATAGTTACAACGGCTTCTTTATCAGAAGTATACCATTCACCAAGAATAGCATCTGATTGAGCAAAAGTTGTTATACTAAAAAATAGTCCAAATAATAATGTTATTGTTTTCATAGTGTAATTGTTTTTTGAGCAAGGTAATCATTTTTTGAATCCTGTAGGCGTAAAAAAAAGCTACCCAAGTATTTCTACTCGGGTAGCCCCTTAAAGCCATGAAAAAACTTACTTCCCTCTCCCTAATGGGAACAACAAAGATAAATAAACTTTTTAATTTTTATGACGACATTTACTTTTTTTTAAAAAATATTTAAGTTGTGTTTTTTTGAATTTCTGATATGAAGCAATACTCTAGCTTCAGTGCATACTTCCTGACTTTCATCAATAGCGTTTACAACGTGCCAAACTTCGTATTTGCCTTCAATTTTTAAATTCATTATAGCATTTTCAATATCATTTTCTGTAAGACTAAATGCAATTTTAAGATTTGATGTAGCAGCTTTACGGTATCTAATTTCCACTTTTTTTATCCAAACTTCCATTGGTATGCCTTTTGTGCTAAATATTTGCCAGTACATAACGGCATAGTAAGGATCAATTGCACTAAATATAGTGCCACCGAAAATAGCTTTTTGTAGATTTTTATTCAGCCAAGAATATTTGACCTCCACTTTTAGATTCATAAAGTCTGAATCATTTTCGACTATTTTAATACGGTTAACTAATAAAGGTGGAAAAAAATTCATTACCTTTCTAAGTAATTTTGGACTATATTTTCGGTTACCTACCTTTACTTTTGACATAGAGTTGCAAAAATATAAGTTCTTCACTTTCTTTTGGTAAATTTGTAGTATAAACTTTAAAAAATGGATAGACCCTTAATATTAGTGTCAAACGATGACGGTATTTCTGCTCCAGGAATACGAGCATTGATAGATGTGGTGCGTGAAATTGGAGATGTTGTCGTTGTTGCTCCTGATGGGCCGCAGTCTGGTATGGGACATGCTATTACATTAAATTCTACTTTAAGATGTGATAAGATTCATATTGATGATGGTCCACAAATTGAATATGAGTGCTCGGGTACTCCTGTTGATTGTGTCAAATTAGCTGTAAGTACCATTTTAGAACGAAAACCAGATTTATGTGTTTCAGGAATAAATCACGGTTCAAATTCTTCAATTAACGTCATTTATTCTGGTACGATGTCCGCTGCAGTAGAAGGTGCTTTAGAAGGCATTCCTTCAATAGGCTTTTCATTGTTAGATTATTCTCATGATGCCGACTTTAGCGCATCTAAAAGAGTTGTTAAGACTATAGTTGAAAAGGTCTTGAAAGAAGGATTACCTAAGGGGAGATGTTTAAATGTCAATATTCCTAAATTGCCGTATTCTGACATTAAGGGCTATAGAATCTGCAGACAAGCTGACGCCAATTGGGTTGAAGATTTTGACAAAAGAAAAGATCCTACAGGCAGAACATACTATTGGTTAACTGGAAGTTTTCAAAATTTTGATAAAGGCAATGATACAGACGAGTGGGCGTTAGCCAATGGCTATGTTTCTATAGTGCCTGTACAATATGATATCACTGCCTATGATTGTATTTCTGAACTAAAATCATGGGGTTTATGATAAATGATTCTTTATTAATAAAAGGTGCGGTATTAGGTTTAATACTTCCTACTCTTGCTTTTTTAGTTTATTCTAATATAGTTATGCAGGGCGATATGTTAGCCTTATATTATCAGTTAAAAGCTATGGACGTACATACTCATGTGCTGAGTTTATGTACATTCTTAAACCTCATACCTTTTCTCATTTTTTTGAGAGCTGATAGTGAAAAATCGGCTCGAGGAATTCTAATGGTGACTATTCTTTTAGCTTTGTTTGTTATGATTAATAAGTTCTTATTTTGAAACGTTACTACTTCATAGTAGGAGAGGCTTCCGGCGATTTACATGCGGCAAACCTTATAAAAGAACTATCTCGATTAGATAAATATGCTAAATTTCAAGGTTTTGGTGGCGAACGAATGCGAAAAGAAGGACTTAAGCTGACAAAACATTACCAAGAGATGGCATTTATGGGTTTTTGGGAGGTATTCACGAATTTATCTGCTATTAGAAGGAATTTTAAACAAGCTAAAAAAGAACTCCTTGAATATAAGCCTGACGTTTTGGTTTTGGTAGATTATCCGGGTTTTAATATGCGAATGGCGACATTTGCTAAGAAGCACAACATTAAGGTTGTGTATTACATTACTCCTCAGGTTTGGGCATGGAAAGCATCTAGAGTTAAAAAGCTAAAAAGAGATCTAGACTTACTATTACCTATTTTACCCTTTGAACGTTCATTTTTCGCCAAACATGACATAGATGTTAACTATGTAGGACACCCTTTACTTGATGCATTCAAGGATTTGGATAGTAGGAATATTGAATCAGAAAAGCCCATCATTGCTATTTTACCAGGAAGTAGAAAACAAGAAATAGCTACTTCTCTTCCAATCATGATGGAGGTTGCCAAGTCTTTTGAAAATTATCAATTTATTATTGCCGGAGCTCCTTCCATTTCTCAAGATTATTATCGTTCCATAACACAGGATTCGTATATGCCAGTATTGTCTAATCAGACTCACGCCTTGTTGAAAGAGTGTAAAGCTGCTATTGTTACATCTGGAACAGCTACTTTAGAGGCTGCAATTCTTAAAGTTCCCCAAGTTGTATGTTATAAAACTTCCTCAATTTCGTATTTAGTTGCTAAGTTAGTTGTAAAGGTAAAATATATTGCTTTGGTCAATCTTATTTGTGATAAAGAAGTAGTAAAGGAATTGATACAAGATGATTTCAACGCTGATAATTTAGTCAGTGAGTTGAATCGTATTTTAAACAAGAAGAACAAAACTCAAATTCTGTCTGATTATGAAAGTATGATACGTCTTCTTGGCGATGTAGGCGCTTCTAAAAGAGCTGCTGAAGCTATTATTTCTTTGAATTAGTTTTATTAATACTTCAGGCTTACAAATTTAAGCCATATAATACTAGAATTCTCCATTTCTTTTTCGTTTAATTTTTCCATTGATTCTAGTAATATTACTTGCAGATTATTTTTATATTAAACAAAGAATAATTGTCAATCTTTAACTACTAGTATTACTGTTAATCATTCAAAGTAAAAGAAAAAAATTGCACCTCATCAAACCAATGTAATTGTTTCTAAATTATTCATAGCTGTAAAAGAACTAAGGTTATTGTAAAAAAATGTATTGTATTAAAGCTAATACTATAACATAGCTTTAATTTAAAATAAGGTCGTATGAACTACATTTTAAATTTTATTTTCTGTAATAGTCATTATATCTTTTTCTAATTCAGTTGCTTTATCCACTAGACTTTGTCCTTTGGTAAGAATGTCGTTCACAAAGTCTTTGTCTTGACAATCCCCACAGTTAATTTTTACATTTAGAAATGCCCCTCTTACTGCAGTTCTTGCACATAAAGCACCAACGGCTGCGTCTGTAACTGAGTTGGGGTTTCCAAATTCAGCCATAGCTTTCATCACTTGCATGGAACCGTAGGCTGTTTGCATTACTTTATAAGGAGTAGTTATAGCAAATTTAGTGGATTGTTGAATAGCATCATTTCTAAGTGTCTTTTCTTCTTCACTATCTTTTGGTAAACGAAAAGCTTCCATTATTTTATTAAAGGCGTTGGTGTCTTCATCTACTAATCTCAATAGTTCGTTTTGAAAAGTAATTCCTTTTTCAGCCCAATTCGAAAATTCTTCCCATTTATCGTCCCAGCCTCTTTTATGAGCAGAAAGGTTGGCAACCATAGTACCTAGAGCAGCACCCATAGCCCCACAATAAGCAGAAATAGAGCCTCCGCCAGGTGCAGGGCTTTCACTAGAAGTTTCATTAGCAAATTCACTAAGGTTCATATCAATCAAACGCTTAGTGTTGTTATCATCGAGCATGTATTCTATAACCCTTTCTTCTAGAATGAAGGGTGATAACTCATCAAGTCCAAGCGTTTTGACTGCAATTTTCATGATTTCTTGCTCTGAAATACCGATAGAACGTTCTTGCTTTTTTAAAAAGTGAACTCCAGTGTCAATGAGTACTTTCTTAGGAACTAGCCCAACCAATTCTGAGCCAGTAACACGTAGTCCTCTAGCTTGAGCACGTTCGCATGTTTTATCAAAAACTTCATGAAGTGGAGATACATTAATGTTGGTTAGGTTGTAGGAAATTTGTGCTACGCCATATTCTTCAATGTACCAACCGATGCCTTTGACATGCTTAAACAATCCAGGCTGTCGTAATGGTTCTCCATTTTCATCTTTTAATATTTTTCCTGATAAAGAATCGCCTTCTCTTTTTAGTCTGCCAGCTTCTCTAATGTCAAAGGCTACAGCATTTGCTCTTCTAGTAGAGGTGGTGTTGAGGTTGATGTTATAAGCGACTAAGAAGTCCCTTGCAGAAATAGCAGTTGCTCCAGATTTAGAAACAGAGTCGTTAAATTCGGCAGGTCCAAAGTCGGGTATCCAATTAGGGTCAACCAATTTTTGCTTTAAGCCTTCGTATTCGCCAGAACGGCAATTAGCTAAATTTTTTCTTTTTTCTTCTTTAGCGGCACTTTCATAACAGTAAATCGGTATGTTCAGTTCCTTGCCAACTCTTTCAGCGAGTTTGTGAGCCCACTTTGCAGTTTCTTCCATTGTAATGTCTGCTATAGGAACTAAAGGGCAAACATCAGTAGCGCCCATTCTAGGATGCTCTCCACTATGTTTACTCATGTCAATGAGGTTCTGTGCCTTTTGTATCAATAAAAATGCAGCGTCAATGACCTGTTGAGGTTCTCCAACAAAGGTTATTACGGTTCTGTTAGTAGCTTTTCCTGGATCTACATTTAGTAGTTTTACCCCCTCAACAGTTTCCACTACATTAGCGATTTCTTGAATTTTTTTGGCATTTCTACCTTCAGAGATGTTTGGAACACATTCTATGAGTTGTTTTTTCATTTTTTTAAGATTGTATTTTTCCGTTAATGATTATTTTATCGATATACTGATGCCCAAAAGAATAGGGGATAAAAGCATAAGATGATATGGGTTTTGTAATGAATAAATTGGCTTTTTTACCAACAGCAATACTTCCTAGTTCTTGACTTATCCCCATAGCATAAGCAGTATTAATTGTAGTGGCGTTAATGACTTCTTCTGGAGTCATTCCCATTCTAATACAGCCTAGTGAAGCTACGAAATTCATATTTCCACTTGGGCTAGAGCCGGGGTTATAGTCAGTAGCTAAAGCTACAGGCAAATCAATTTCCATCAATTTCTTGGCAGGTCCGTAGGGTATACCTAAAAAGAACGAACACGATGGTAATAAAGTTGGCATACACTCGCTACCTTTTAAGGCCTCTATGTCTTCGTCGTTCATTATTTCTAAGTGGTCAACAGACAAGGCGTTGTATTTGACACTTACCTTTACGCCACCCTGAATTGTGAATTGATTGATGTGAGTTTTGGGTATTAAACCATAGGATTGAGCAGCCTCAAGAAGTCTTTCTGTATCATCAACAGAAAAATAACCTTCTTCACAAAATATATCTATATATTCTGCTAGTTGCTCTTTTGCAATTCGAGGTAACATTTCATCAATGATGAGGTCTAAGTAAGCCGATTTATTGGTTTTGTATTCTTGAGGGATAGCGTGCGCTCCTAGAAATGTGGCTTTAATGGTTAGTGGGGAGATTTCTTTTAATCTCTTTATCACTCTAAGCATTTTTAGTTCAGCTTCAGTTGTTAGCCCATAACCACTTTTAATTTCGATAGCACCAGTACCCATTTTCATAACTTCCTTAGCACGTTGCAACGCTTTTTCTAGAAGTTCGTCTTCAGAAGTTTCTTGTAGTTTTTTGACGGAGTTCAAAATGCCGCCACCATTTTTAGCAATGTCTTCATAACTAGCACCTTTTATTCGCTGTTCCCATTCGTTTTCTCTATTTCCTGCAAAAACTAAATGGGTATGGCTATCACAATAGGATGGGAATACCATTCCTCCGTTAGCATCAATAATTTCGGTATTGTTCCAATCGTCAATACCTGTCCATTGGTCCATACTGCCAAAAGCAGTAATAATTCCGTCTTGAATCTCTATGAATCCATCTTTTATGGTGTCAATTTTACTCATTTCAGAGCCACTGACCCACTTTCTGATTTGGTGTTCAACTTGAACGAGCTCAGAAATGTTTTTTATTACTGTTTTCATTAGTAATGATTAAATCTTAGCGAAAATAGAAAAAATAGCCCATAAAATGCTCCTTGATATTTGCTTATATTTGTGGGGTATGAATTCAATAGGAAAGCTGTTTCGTTTAACTACATTTGGAGAATCTCATGGTGCTGCTATAGGTGGAATAATTGACGGTTGTCCTGCTGGATTATCATTAAATTTAGAACGTATCCAATCTGAATTGGATAGAAGAAAACCTGGTCAATCTTCCATTACTACTCAGAGAAAAGAAAGTGATATTGTTCAGTTTCACTCTGGAATTTTTGAAGGTAAAACAACAGGAGCACCTATAGGATTTACTATTCCAAATAAAGATTCTAAATCTCAAGACTATAGTCATTTGAAAGACACTTTTAGACCGTCTCATTCCGACTTTAGTTATACCAAGAAATACGGTTTTAGAGATTATAGAGGTGGCGGTCGTTCTTCGGCTAGAGAAACTGCCAATTGGGTGGTTGCTGGTGCAATTGCTAAGCAATTACTAACAGATGTTAATATTAATGCTTTTGTTTCGTCAATAGGAGCAATTTCTATTGATAAACCTTATCAAGAATTGGATTTCTCAAACATTGAAAGTAATAGTGTACGTTGCCCTGATTCAGCTACGGCAGATAAAATGATGGCCTTAATAGAGGAAGTTAAAAACGATGGCGATACTATTGGTGGAATTATTACGGGAGTAGTTCAAAATGTTCCACAGGGATTGGGCGAACCAATTTTTGATAAGCTTCACGCTAGTCTAGGAAAAGCACTTTTATCCATAAATGCTGTCAAAGGAATAGAGTTTGGTAGTGGTTTTTGTTCTACTGAAATGAGAGGTAGTCAGCACAATGATATTTTTAATTCTGATGGAACAACCCAAAGCAATCTTTCTGGCGGAATACAAGGAGGTATAAGTAATGGTATGGACATCTATTTTAGAGTGGCCTTTAAGCCAGTATCTACTTTGATGAAAGAGCAAAAAAGTATTGATGCAAGTGGACTAGAGCTTATCTTGGAGGGTAAAGGTCGTCATGACGCCTGTGTATTACCTAGAGCAGTCCCTGTTGTTGAGGCTATGACAGCATTGGTTCTTGCCGACATGTATTTACTCAATAAAAATTCAAAACTTTAAGTATGAGAAAGCTCGCTTTGCATTGGAAGATAATCATAGGAATGGTTCTAGGAGTACTTTACGGTCTTTTAGCTAGTAAAATGGGTTGGATAGATTTTACTAACGACTTGATAAAGCCATGGGGTAAAATCTTCATCAATTTATTAAAACTAATAGCTGTTCCATTAGTGTTTGCTTCACTTATAAAAGGGGTTAGCAGCTTGAGTGATATTTCAAAACTTTCTGTAATAGGAGGCAAAACCATTGGTATATACCTTTTTACAACTGTAGTGGCGGTGACTTTTGGTTTATTATTGGTTAACATTATTCAACCTGGCACATCCTTTTCTGAAGAAAAAAGAATGGAGCTGAAAGAACAATATGCTTCAAATGCTGCTAGCAAAATAGCATCTGCTAAAGATGTTAAAGAAGATGGTCCTCTACAATTTATTGTTGATATGGTGCCTAGCAATTTTATTCAAGCAACAGGCAATAATAAGAATATGCTTCAAGTCATTTTCTTTGCTATTTTATTTGGCATTGCTATTGTAATGCTTCCTAATGAAAAGACTTCTATTGTCAAAGGTTTCTTTGATGGTGTTAATGATATTATTTTACAAATAGTAGATTTAATAATGTTAACTGCACCCTATGGTGTATTTGCATTGCTAGGGGGCTTAGTTGTTGATTTCGGAGGATCTGCCGAGCTTTTCCAAGCTTTAGGTATTTATTCATTAAGTGTTGTAATTGGACTACTTCTTATGATAATGGTCGTTTATCCTCTTATTTTAAAATCCTTTACTAAGCTTAAATATTTTGATTTTTTCAAGGGTATTGCTCCTGCACAGATGTTAGCATTTTCTACCAGCTCAAGTGCAGCAACATTACCTGTTACTATGGAAAGATGTGAAGACCATCTCGGTGTATCCGAAGAAGTATCATCTTTTGTTTTGCCATTAGGGGCTACTATAAATATGGACGGAACTTCTTTATATCAAGCTGTAGCGGCTGTGTTTATTGCTCAGGCCTTTGGCTATGATTTAGATTTAAGCCAACAACTCACTATAGTTTTAACCTCTACTTTAGCCTCTATTGGTGCAGCGGCAGTCCCAGGTGCTGGAATGGTTATGCTAGTTATAGTGCTAAGTTCCATTGGTATTGATCCTGAAGGAATAGCACTTATTTTTGCTGTAGACAGATTGTTAGATATGCTACGAACGGTGGTAAATGTTACTGGCGATGCTACTGTAGCTAGTGTAGTTGCAGCTACTGAGGGACAATTAAAAGATGTAACGGATAAAGAATTAATGAGCTAATGAGAGTACTACTTTACATATTTTTGTGTTTCAATTTTACTCTATTAGCTCAAGATAATTGTAATCTTGATGTTGATGCGACTGCAAAAAAGCATTATAACAAGGCCAAACGATTAGCTGACGGTCTCCGCTATTCAGAATCTATTTATAATATTAAGAAAGCTTTAGAAATTCAATCCAATTACCCTAATGCCTATTTTTTAATGGGTAGGATATATGAGCTTAAAAAGGATATGGATAATGCGAAGTTTTACTATGAAAAAACTATTGAGGTATGTCCTATGCATTCACCCTTAGTATATTGGTTTTTGGCTAGTGCAGAGATTGAAGATAAATCATTCAAACAAGCCAAAAAATATTTAAATAGCTATTTAGAGTTTCTTTCTTTACCTGAAGAAAATAAGGCTATGGCCAGGCAGAAAATTAAAACCGCTGAGTTTTACGACGATATGTACTCAAACCCTGTGCCTTTTGCTCCAAAAGCTGTCAAAGGTGTTAGTACATCAAATGACGAATATCTCTCAGCATTATCACCTGACAATGAGTTTGCTTATTACACACGAAGAAGTACCAAACAAAAAATAGGCATGCTACGACCTGAAACAGTAGAGGAGTTTACAGTCTCAACAAAGAAAGATGGTAAATTCGATAAAGGAAAAACAATGCCATATCCCTTCAATATGCGATCAAATGAGGGAGGGCCTAGTTTGTCAATAGATAATAGAGAGTTATTTTTTACTATTTGTGCCAATGAAAATGGCTATAAAAATTGTGACATTTATTACACAAAGAAAAAATATGAGGATTGGTCGGAATTAAAGCGATTAAAATACCCGATTAATAAAGGCGATAGTTGGGAGTCCCAACCTACTATTTCTTCCGACGGAAAAACACTTATTTTTAGCAGTAATAGAGAAGGAGGGCTAGGTGGTTCGGATTTGTATAGTGTCAACAGAGATGAAAATGGTGATTGGGGCAACTTAAAATCCCTTGATGTTAATACAGAAGGTAATGAAAAATCACCTTTTTTACACCCAGATAGTGAAACCTTATATTTTTCTTCAGATACGCATTTAGGATTGGGTGGCTTAGATATTTTCTATTGTAGAAAAGATTCCACTGGTAATTGGGCAAATCCAGTAAATATTGGCTATCCTATAAATAGTGAAAATGACGATTTAGCATTTTTTGTAAGTACCGATGGCAAAACAGCTTATTTTTCATCAAATAAGCTTTCTGGGGTCGGTGGTTGGGATTTATATGAGTTTCCATTACATAGAGCCGCAAGACCCGAAAAAGTACTCTTTATAAAAGGAGATGTTAAAGCTGAACAAGGCGAAATATTGTTTGATGCTGTTGTTGAGGTAAAGTCATTGAATTCAAAGAAAGTTACTCGTATTGATGTTAACCAAGAAAGTGGTCAGTATGTAGGTGTTGTCAATATCCAAGAAGATGAAGATGTAATGGTTATTGTTAAGAGTAAAGATTATGCTTTTAACTCACAGTATATTTCTTCTGATGATAGTTATTTTCATAAGCCAGCATGCTTAGATTTTGAAATGCAGGCTATTGAAGAAGGTAAATCCTTTCGCATAAATAACATCTATTTTAATACAGATGCTTTCGAATTGAATCAAAAAGCCAAAAATGTACTTAGTAGTTTTACGGATTTCATGGACTTGAATCCAAGCGTTAGTGTCGCAATTCATGGTCATACTGATGATGTTGGAGATAACACTTCTAACCTAGAGCTTTCTGCAAAAAGAGCCAAAGAAGTTCATGATTATCTGATATCAATAGGTGTTGACGCTAATCGCCTATCTTACAAAGGTTTTGGAGAGTCAAAACCTTTGGTTACAAATGATACACAAGAAGGTAAGGCAACTAATCGGAGAACAGAGTTCTTTATTACTGAAAAATAGATACAAAAAAAACCTGCACAATTGAGCAGGTTTAACATTTTGAATGTCGAGAAATTATTTTCTCTTTTCCTTAATTCTAGCTTTTTTACCTGTTAGTCCTCTTAGATAAAAAAGACGAGCTCTTCTTACAGAACCTTCTTTAATAACTTCAATTTTCTCAACTGCAGGTGATAATACTGGAAATATTCTTTCTACACCAACGCCACTTGAAATTTTACGAACCGTAAATGTTTCTGTTGTGCTTTTTCCTTTTCTCTGTATAACTACACCTTTAAAAAGCTGTGTTCTTTCTTTACCACCTTCTTTAATTTTGTAGTGTACAGTTACTGTATCACCAGCGCTGAAAGATGGAAGGTCATTGCCTTTTAGTAATTCGTTTTCTACGTAGTTAATCTGTTCCATTGTAGTAATGTTATGTTTTTGCCTTGAAAAAGGTTTGCAATATTACGATATAATTTTAAATAAAGCTCAAGAATCAAAAGAAAAAATACTTAAGAATCTAATAAGTCAGGTCTTCTTTTTTTAGTTCTTTCTATGGCTTGTTCGTGTCTCCATTCTTCTATCTTAGGAAAGTTGCCTGACAGTAATATTTCTGGAACTTTCCAATTGTTGTACTCTGCAGGTCGTGTATAGACAGGAGGGGCTAATATATTATCTTGAAAAGAGTCTGTTAGTGCAGATGTTTCATCAGAAATTACGCCGGGAATAAGTCTGATTATGCTATCGCAAAACAGAGCAGCAGCTAATTCGCCACCTGTTAATACAAAATCACCTATAGATAATTCGTGTGTTATATAGTGGTCTCTAATTCGTTGGTCAACACCCTTGTAATGTCCGCAGAGTATAATGATGTTTTCAAAAGTAGAATAGTGGTTGGCTATGGATTGATTCAATCTTACACCATCAGGTGTCATATACACAACGGCATCGTAGTTGCGTTCTGACTTTAGTTTGTCAATACAGTCAGCTATAGGCTGTATGCACATAACCATTCCTGCGCCTCCCCCAAATTGATAATCATCCACTTTTTTGTGTTTATCGATTGAATAGGAGCGTATGTCATGTAGCCTTATTTCGACTATTTTTTTATCAATAGCTCGTTGCAAAATTGAGTGCTCGAAGGGACTCTTTAATAGTTCGGGATGTATTGTAAGTATATCAATTCTCATTAACCAAAGTTACAAAATTCTTTATAAGCTAAGCGCTAGAAATAGTCTTATAATTCTATAAAACCCATACTGACAAAATGTCAAAAAATAATTATAAAATATTTAAAATCAATATTTTATAAGATTTATTTAAAGTATATGTTAAATTTTATAGTATAGGTTCTTTGAGTCAACGTATTTATTTTTTACAATTTATAGGATATTAAAAAGCAAGTAGGATACGAGTTGTTATTGAGTAAATTATTGATTAATTTGAGAAATAGCCGAGCATTTGCTCAGCTATTTTTTTTTATGTTATGGTGCCCAGAATGGGAGTTGAACCCATACACTCATAAGAGCACAGCCCCCTCAAGACTGCGTGTCTACCAATTCCACCACCTGGGCTAGATATAAAAAAACCCGAATAAACGGGTTTTGTGACCTGGCTGGGGCTCGAACCCAGGACCCTCTCCTTAAAAGGGAGATGC
>CAXFLH010000031.1:0-13061 GCA_964003875.1 uncultured Flavobacteriales bacterium
AAATGGGGCGATAAAGGCTTTGGTTATGACCCTATATTTTTAGCCGATGGTTTTGATGAAAGTTTTGCGCAAATGTCTATCCAACAAAAAAATGAAATTAGCCATAGGGGATTAGCTGTCAAAGAGCTTATTGCTTTCTTAAAAAAGAAGGTTTAAATAAATCGGAATCTATATATTTGTGAAAACAAAATTTACACACATGAAAACAACTTATTTTTTAACAATTCTCTTAGTTTTTACCTCTTGTCTATCTAAAATCTCAATGAAAGAATATCCTATGACTGAAAAAAAAGAAGTTATTGATGCCTATTTTGGTGTTGAGGTAGTAGACAATTATCGTTGGTTAGAAGACGATTTAAGTGAAGAAACAGCCCAATGGGTAAAGCAGCAAAATGAAGTGACATTCGATTTTCTCAATCAGATACCTATCAAAAACACTTTGACGGAAAGACTGACAGAAATATGGAATTATGAAAAATTGTCTGCCCCATTCAAAAGAGGTGATTATACTTATTTTTATAAAAATGACGGTTTACAGAATCAATACGTTGTTTATAGAGAAAAGGATAATGAGGAAGAAGTTTTTTTAGATCCTAACTCTTTTTCTGATGATGGTACAGTTTCTTTAAGTTCATTGAGTTTTTCCCCTGACGGTAGCTTGGCAGCTTATGCCATTTCTGAAGGTGGTAGCGATTGGAGAAGTGTTATCGTTATTGACGCACTAACTAAGGAAATCATCGAAGATACTTTGGTCGATATCAAATTTAGTGGTATCAGTTGGAAAGGCAATGAAGGGTTTTATTATGCTAGTTACGATAAGCCAGAGGGAAGTGAGTTATCCGCTATGACAGACCAACATAAACTGTATTTCCATCAGCTAGGCACTTCTCAAAGTGATGATAAAGTTGTCTTTGGTGCTACAGAAAAATACCGTTATGTATGGGGAGGAGTTAGTGAGGACGGTCGTTTTTTGAATATCTCTGCTTCAACATCTACTAGTGGCAACAAACTTTTTATTAAAGTTTTGAACCAAGAGAATTCGCCTATTATAAACATAGTCAATGATTACAATAGCGATAGCTATGTTTTGCACAATGAAGGGGATTTACTCTATATTGTTACCAACAGAAATGCACCTAATAAGAAAGTTGTAACTGCATCATTTCAAAACCCACAAGTCGAGCATTGGCAAGATTTTATTCCTGAGACAAAACATGTTCTTAGTCCTAGCTTTGGTGGAGGTTTTTTCTTTGCACATTACATGATTGATGCCATTTCGAAAGTTTATCAGTTTGATACTGAAGGTCATAATTTGGGTGAGATTCAATTGCCAGGTGTAGGAAGTAGCGGTGGCTTTTCTTCTAGAAAAGAAGAAAAAGAACTGTATTTCCGTTTTACTAACTATCACACACCAAGTGTTATTTACAAATACGATGTAGAAAGTCGTCAGTCAGAATTGTATTGGGAGCCTAGTATAGATTTTGTTTCTTCCGATTTTGTATCCAAACAAATTTTTTATACTTCTAAAGATGGTACGGTAGTACCTATGATTATAACTCACAAAAAAGGAATCAACTATGATGGCGCTAATCCTACTATCTTGTACGGCTACGGAGGCTTTAATGTGAGTTTAACACCTTCATTCAGTATCAGTAGAGCTGTATGGTTAGAGCAAGGAGGAGTATATGCAGTTGCCAATCTTAGAGGTGGTGGCGAATATGGAAAAGAATGGCATAATGCTGGAACTCAAATGAATAAGCAAAATGTGTTTGATGACTTTATAGCAGCAGCTGAATATTTGATTTCAGAAAATATTACATCTAGTGATTATTTAGCTGTCGATGGTCGATCTAATGGTGGATTGTTGGTAGGGGCTACTATGACGCAACGTCCAGACCTTATGAAAGTAGCTTTACCAGTAGTAGGAGTTTTAGATATGTTGCGTTATCATAAATTTACGTCAGGTGCTGGATGGGCATACGATTATGGTACTTCAGACGATTCTAAAGCAATGTTTGAGTATTTAAAAGGCTATTCGCCAGTACATAACGTTAAGCAAGGGGTTAAATATCCAGCCACTTTAGTTATTACAGCCGACCACGACGATAGGGTAGTGCCAGCACATTCTTTTAAGTTTATTGCAGAATTGCAAGAAAAACACCAAGGAGATAATCCTGTGTTGATACGTATAGAAACCAATTCCGGACACGGTGCAGGAACACCCATTTCTAAGCGAATAGAGCAATCTGCGGATATTATGGCATTTATTCTTTATAATATGGGAGTTGATGAGTTTAAGAAATAATTTGATAAAATTCTAAACTCAACATTTTTAGTCTATTCTGTGAAATTTTCTTACTAAGCCTGATTTATAGCGAATAAATATGGATGAATTAGTTAAAATTTGATCGACTTTTCTTCCATCTAAGCTATAAATACCTTCAATTTCATCAGTACTTAAAAGTTGGTATGTTCCTAGATTTGTTGATTCAACAGCAGTTCCTATCCATACCACTGTATCTATAACATTTGAATTAGTAGTTATTTGCATTTTTACTACACCTTGACCAGCTGTATTATTGGGGTAAAAATGGCAATTTAAATACTGATTAGTACCTGCTGAAAAGTTAGCGACTCCACTCATAACACCTGGATTATAACAACTAGGAAAGCAAATAGAAAATTCCCATTCATTAGGCATTTCGGCCTCCACAATTTGCCAATTAATATCACATGCTTCTAAAGCGTTGTAAAAGGTGTTTTGATAAAAGTCAGAAACTGACGAAACATCTGATAACTCTATAGTGTAGTCATCAATTGTATGTGTCAGTGGATTACTTTCTCCTTCGACAATGATGTAGGCTTTCATTCCCATCATTACATGGGGTGTACATACATAAAAATAGGTACCAGCTTCATTAAATACGACGTAGCCATCATCTTCTAGTGAAAAGCCACCATTTGATGTAGTTCCATTGTTATTATAGGTTTCCTCATTCACTTCAACGGCGTTATGAGAAGATAAATTTTCAAAATACACGGTATCGTTCACTTGGATTGTGAGTTCGCTAGGTGAAAAAATATTGTAGTCTGATGCGTAAATGGTATGTGTATTTTGAGCCTTACCTATTAATGGTAGAGCAAATAGAAATAAATAGATGAATTTGTTCATAGGTTAAAATGTATTTGTTATTTTGAAAATACATTTTTTTTAAATATTAATCTCTATCAACCTTATGAACACCTTTTCAACTCTCTAACTCAATCTCAATAGTCTGCAAATTTCCATTGCGTTTAATTTGGCAAATTATTTCGTCACCAGGACTAAATTTAATAATTTGTTCATGTAATTGACTGACACTATTTACCTCGACATCATTGATGCTAATCAAAACATCGTAGCTTTCAATTCCAGCTTTTTTGGCAGCACCATCTTTTAGTACATTCGTTACAAGAACACCTTCCACGCCGTTTAAAGCTAGTTTTTCAGCCATTTCTTGGTTAATATCAGCAATATGAATGCCGATGTAGGCACGTCTGACTTCACCATAATTTTTGAGGTCAGAGACGACTTTCTGAACCATATTGGCAGGTATAGCAAATCCATATCCTGTATAAGAACCTGTATTAGATTGTATGGCTGTATTAATGCCTACTAAATCGCCATTGGTATTAACTAAAGCTCCTCCAGAATTACCAGGGTTTATAGCAGCATCGGTTTGTATAAAGGATTCTATGCCATTTCTTCTGTTTAATATGTTGATACTTCTTGCTTTTGCACTGACAATACCAGCTGTAACAGTAGAGTTAAGGTTAAATGGATTACCTACTGCTAAAACCCATTCGCCTACTTTGATGGAATCCGAATCACTAAAAGTAAGGTGTTCCAAATTTTGAGTATTAATTTTTAGTAATGCCAAATCGGTATTAGGGTCAGTGCCTAATAATTCTGCTGTATAACTGCGTTTATCGTTGAGCACGACTTCTATTTCTTCAGCTTCATTAATAACGTGCTTATTTGTTACTACGTATCCATCTTTTGAAATGATGACTCCAGAACCACTAGCTACTTTCTCGGTTGGTTGGTTGTAATAGCCTTGACCAAAAAAAGGGTGATAATATTTGTAGTATTCATCTTCCATAATTTTGGATTTGATGTGTACGACTGCCTCAAGAGATTTTTCGGCGGCATATGTGAAGTCTATTTGCGAATTGGATTTGTTTTTGGTAGTTACAAAAAATGATGTGTTTGCGAATACTTTGTTATCTATAAATGCTTGTGTTATCTGAAAGAGAATACCTCCTAAAATCAGATAAATAAAAATGGTTAATTTCTTCATTTTATTGATTTTTGTAAATAACAAAGATAAGGATCAATTTATTGTATTAAAAACCAAGAAATTATAGAATACTTTTAATGAGCCTGAGTTTGTGGGTGTGTTTACGTTCTTCGTAATTAAAAATACCTTGTTGGTCGAGTCGGTCTATACGCACTTTTCCAGAGGCGTGAATAATAAAGTTATTCTCTAAGATGATGCCAACGTGTATAATTTTGCCTTCGTTGTTATCGAAAAAGGCTAAATCACCAGCTTCTGATTCTTCTATGAAACTAAGTGTTTTTCCTATCTCCGCTTGTTGGTATGCATCTCTAGGTATTTCTTTACCATTTAAACGGTAAATCATCTGAGTAAAGCCAGAGCAATCAATTCCAAATGGTGTTCTGCCACCCCAAAGATAAGGTGTATTAAGATACAACATAGCGTTTTCCACCAACATAGCTTTGTCTTTAAACCCTGTTGTGCTTTCTCCTTGATGACTGTAGAGATTACCATTTATTTGAAACTGATGTTCTTGGTAAAATGGGAGTGTACTACCCAAAGTTACAGTTTGATGAGTGTCTTTAACTACCATATCTAACAATTCGGTAGTTAGGGTGGGGTCATGACGTTCAAGTTCCTCGTAGGTGTTTTTGTCAATTTCTGACCATTGTTTGTTGCAAATCCAACCTTCGTATTTATCGTGTGCTAAACGTATTTTGCTCCATTTTACTCTAGATTCTAATACTTTGAAATGTTCGCCAAAGAGAACTTGATTGATCATCTCTGCTTTGTCGGATGCTTCGGCACGTATAGGTACTATTGCTAATTCTGAAATTCCGTATTTCATCTAAGACAAAAGTAAAAAAAAAGCCCACTTATGAAAGTGAGCTTTTAGTATTAATTCTTTGGCGTTTAAATCATTTCTACAACCATAGCAGATGCACCGCCACCGCCGTTGCAAATTCCTGCTGCTCCGACTTTAGCATCGTTTTGCTGAAGAACATGCAATAGAGTAACGATAATTCGTGCTCCTGAGCAACCTAGTGGGTGCCCTAAAGATACTGCACCACCATTGACGTTTACCTTAGCAGCGTCAAGCCCTAATTTTTCTATGTTGGCTAGTCCTACTACAGAAAAGGCTTCGTTTAATTCGAAGTAATCTACATCGCTAGTAGAAAGATTGGCCTTATCCAAGGCAATGGGTAAGGCTTTAGCAGGAGCAGTAGTGAACCATTCTGGTTGATGAGCGGCATCGGCATAGCTACGTATCTTAGCTAAAGGTTTTAGACCTAATTCCTTAGCCTTTTCGGCACTCATAAGTAATAGAGCAGCGGCACCATCATTTAGGGTCGATGCATTGGCTGCAGTTACTGTACCATCTTTATCGAATACAGGGCGTAGATTAGGAATTTTATCCATCTTTACATTTTTGTATTCTTCATCTTCTGAAACGATGAGGTCATCTCCTCGTCTTTGAGGTACTGCTACTGGAACGACTTCATCTTTAAACTTGCCATTCTTCCATGCACTAGCACTTCTGTTGTATGATTCAATAGCAAAGGCATCTTGTTGTTCTCTACTAAAATTCATCTCTTTAGCACACAATTCGGCACAATTTCCCATATGTACTTTATTGTAAACGTCCGTTAGTCCGTCTTTTACTAAGCCATCTACTAACTTCATGTCTCCTAGCTTCTGACCATTTCTTCCATTAGCGAAATAATGAGGTACGCTAGACATATTTTCCATACCACCAGCTATGACGATATCGTTATCACCACACATTATACTTTGTGCGGCTAACATAATGGATTTCATTCCGGAAGAACATACTTTATTAATCGTTGTGCAAGGTACTTCTTGAGTAAGACTAGCGGCCATAGCGGCTTGTCGTGCAGGAGCTTGACCTAAGTTGGCTTGGAGTACATTACCCATATAAACTTCGTCTACCTTATCTGCTGATAGGCTGACTTTTTCTAATGCACCTTTTATGGCAACGCCACCTAATGTTGTAGCAGGAACACTTGATAAACTACCACCAAAACTTCCCATTGGAGTTCTTACGGCTGATACGATAACTACTTCTTTCATAATGATTTTTAATTTTTGGATACTAAGCTGCGAAGTTAAATAAAATGATGTAGTAAAGTAGGTTTGTAAACTTGTTATTTATTGGTATTTTAGTCGGCGATATGCGATTTAACTTCCCTTCTGAAATAAGGAATAATTACTATAAAATTCAAAAAGTTGTTCTTTTTCTTCTAGCAACCATTCTTATTGTCTGGATGTTTCCTAACAAAGCATCTTTTAAGTTTGAGTTTCAAAAGGGCAAACCTTGGATGCACGAAACCTTAATCGCTCCTTACGATTTTCCTGTCTACAAATCCAACGAACAATTGGTTGATGAGCAAGAGCAATTGCGTAACAACATCAAGCTAACTTTTGTATTGGACGAATCGGTTTATGATATTAAAGCCGAAGAATTTATATCCAATTTTGAGCAAAAATGGTCTACTGATAAAAAGGTGTCTAAAGATGCTCGTTTTACTTTTTTTAACCTCAATAAAAAGAAGAAGAATAAAACAAAAAAGGAAAAATTAGCCGATTATGGTTTGAAGGTTCTTAAAGACTTGTACACAACTGGTATCATTCAAATGGTTGATGATATTGAATTTAAGGAAGCCGATTATGAACTTATTGTAATGAAAGAAAATATTGGTGAGCTCGTTCCTTTAGGAGAGTTGTACACCATAGAATCAGCTTCTAAAAAGGCTTATGAGCTAAAAAATATTTCCGAGGAAGAATCCAATTTCTTAGCACCTTTGATATTAGAAATGCTCAAACAAAATGTCTTTTATGACGAAGATGCTACAACTAAAATGTTGGATAGTGAACTGAAAGCTATTTCTAAGGGCTTAGGTATGGTTCAACGTGGTGAGGTAATTATCTCGCAAGGTGAATTGGTTACTGAAAGTAATTTTCAAGAATTAGAATCTTATCGTCAGCGTTATGAAGGTGAAAATTGGCAAGATGGTTCAGAAAACTGGCTTAGTTTAGGGCAGTCCTTATTAGTATTAGTTGCTTTTTTGATTTTATACTTATTCCTCAAACAATTTAGGATTGAGGTATTCAACGATAATAAGAAAATCACTTTTATTCTTACTCTTATTGTCTTAATGGTATTGATGGGTTCTCTTTCTTTAATGGCAAGTAACAAGCTTATCTTTTTAATGCCTTTCTGCTTGTTGCCCATCATTATGAAAGCCTTTTTTGATACTCGTTTAGCTTTGTTTACTCACTTAATAGCCATAATCATTATTGGCTTTATTGTGCCCAATAGCTTTGAGTTTATCTATCTGCAGTTAATGGCTGGAATTGTATCTATTTTATCCGTTTTACAGATGTATAAACGAGCTCAGCTCTTTGTTTCTGCTGCTAAAATCATTGCTATTTACTTTGTTGCTTATTTCGCTATGGCACTCACTCAAGAGGGTAGCGTTGATAATATAGATTGGATGAATTTTGTTTGGTTTGCTGGAAATGGTGCTCTAACCTTATTTGCTTACCCTTTGATTTTTGCCTTTGAAAAAACTTTCTCTTTGGTATCTGATATGTCACTGCTAGAGTTGTCAGACACCAATAGCCCTTTATTGAGAGAATTGGCTCAAAAAGCACCCGGCACCTTTCAACACTCTATACAAGTAGCTAATCTAGCCGAAGAAGGAATCCTTGAAATAGGAGGTAATGCTTTATTGGTACGAGCTGGTGCTTTATATCACGATATTGGTAAAATGAAGAATCCTCAATTTTTCATAGAAAATCAAATTTCTGGAATAAACCCCCACGATGATTTGAGTTTTGAGGAAAGTGCTGACGTCATTATTAAGCACGTAAAAAATGGCATTAGTTTAGCTAAAGAAAATAACTTACCCGATGAACTGATAGACTTTATACGAACACATCATGGTACTACTATGGTGGGCTATTTTTATAAGCAGTATGTAGCGAGTTTTCCTGATGAAATTGAGGCTGCAGAAAAATTTACTTATCCTTGCCCTAAACCTTTCTCCAAAGAAACTGCCGTTCTGATGATGGCTGACTCAGTGGAAGCTGCTGCAAGGAGTTTAAAGTCACCAACCTTAGAAAATATCGATAAGTTAGTGGAGAGTATCATCAACAATCAAATAGACAACGAACAATTTGTGAATGCCGATATTACTATGAAATCCATTACGGAGATAAAGAAATTGTTTAAAAAGAAATTACAGAGCATACACCACGTGAGGGTGGAGTACTGATTTAAGGTATAAGCACTCGCTTAGCATCTACTTTTCTACCGTCAACAGCCAAGCGAATAACATAAAGCCCAGCTTTTAAATTGGGCTTTTTTAATTGTATTTGATGCAATTGTTTGTTGCAGCTGCTTTGATACAATATTTTTGCTTTACGTCCCGTGACATCACATATATCAATACTAACTTCCGACTTACTGTTGCAGTAAAAACTAAGTTCAAAATTTTCTACAATGGGATTAGGGGCAATGGATAGTATCTTACTAGCAATATCGTTTCTATTGTAGTCTATCGTATTTACTGTTTCTATATCAACGTTAAGATAAATATCAAAAACACCATTTAAATTTGAATTGTCATCAACAGTCAATGGAATGATTCTATCTACTGCCGAGGGGTCAGAAGCCCAAGGGTCAATGTCTATGGAGGTATCACCTTCAAAGTATAATTGGGTGACAAACTCGGGATTGTTTTTATAGACTACCTTATAATGTATGTGACTTGGTCGGTAATAACTTCCATTCAAGTATTTACCGGGTTGAATACTTTCAAAAGCATAATTTCCAGCATCGTCTGTATAGATTTTGCCTCTATAGTCTATATCTTCATATGCACCCCCATTATTGGCTTGCCATACATCTATAAGAGCATTTGGAATAGGCGTTACACAATCTTTAGCGTAAACAGTACCAGTAATGTATAATCGTGGTACTTCACTAACAGCAGGAGCTATATTGCTAATGTTTGGTGCTCCTTCTATAAAGTATGGCCCTAGTATATCATCTGTAGTAATACATTCGTCTTGAGCAAACAATTGTTTGAAGGGCAAAAAGGGTAGGATAGAGGCACTAATGAACGATTTTAAGGCTTGTCTTCTTTTCATAATTTATGAGCTATTAGAGATATTTCCACATTTACATTTTTGGGTAATAAACTAACTTGAACAGCCTCTCTTGCAGGAGGAGCTTCATCGAAGTACTCTGCATATACTGAATTGATGTCTGCATATTGATTCATGTCTTTTAAAAAGATAGTACATTTCAAAACATGGGAAAAATTCATTTCAGCGGCTTCTAAAACTGCTTGTAGATTTTTCATGACTTGGTGGGTTTCATTTGTAATAGAATCCATTATCAAATCGCCACTAATAGGATTTATAGCAATTTGACCCGAGGTGTATAAGGTGTTGTTGGATAGTATGGCTTGACTATATGGACCTATAGCCTCAGGTGCATTTTTTGTATAAATCACTTTTTTCATTGTACTAAGATAGTATTTTTTACTTTTGCCAAAGTAGTAATGGACTTCATCGCTTATAACTTTAAGAGGAAAGTCCGGACACCATAGAGCAGCATAGCGGATAACATCCGTCCACCGTAAGGTGAGGACCAGTGCAACAGAAAGCAAGTACAGTTCGGCTGTAGTGAAATCAGGTAAACTCTATGCGGTGCAACGCCAAGTAAGATTGCGTTTGAGGACGGCTCGTCCGATGCAATTGGGTAGGCGGCTAGAATGTTGTAGTGATACAACATCCAGATAAATAATAAGACTCGACAGAATCCGGCTTACAGGCCTGCCTTTTTATTTCTCAAAAAAACTAAATGTGCTACTGCTATATTTTCTTGAATAACTAAATTTTAAATGATTATTAAAATTTATTTTGCTACTATGTTCTATAATCAATAAACCATCTCTTCTTAATTTAATATTTTCAAAAACAGTATGGATTAGTTCTATGTATCTGGAGTAGTCATAATTATAGGGTGGATCAGCGAAAATCAAATCAAAATTAATTGTAATTTCCTTTAGGTAAATGACTGAATCACTTTGTGAAGCAATTATTTCAAGTTGAAGTTTTTTACTAGTATGCCTAATAAATTTTACACACATACTGTCTATATCAACTGCAAATACTTTTGAAGCTCCCCTAGAGGCAAATTCATAACTAATATTTCCAGTGCCTGCAAAAAGATCAATAACCTTAATCTCTTTCCAATCATATTGATTTTGTAATATGTTGAATAAAGCTTCTTTTGATCTATCAGTAGTAGGGCGAACTGGGAGGTTTTTTGGTGCAAATATTTTTCTTCCTTTAAGTGAACCTGAGATAATCCGCATTAATCAAAAATATTTATAAAAAACGGTGCAGGGAAATTATCTTTATTTATAGCTATTTCATTTTTTTCTTCGGTGAATTCTATTTTTTCTAAAAACATTTCTAACGCTTTATAATATGAGTTATAACGATTAAATTTACCAAGGAATATTATTGGTAACTTCTCTTTATTTGGTATATATTCTTCCGCTACTGCCATACTGTAGTATAGAAATTCATCCTCGTTTTTATGGGAATAGGTATTGTAAAACAATAAATTTTTCCCATCAAAGACCATCACGTCAAAGAAGTTATCTCTTAAATGGATGTAGATTACAATTCCATTTCCTGATTTGACACCCTTAAAAATATATTCATAAAGTACTTTTGTATAATGGGTGAGGGTTAAATTATCATACAACTTTTTAAACAATTCTTCCTCAGTGGTAGAGGCCTGATACAGGATTTTGATCTCATGGTTAGAGGTAGTATCCTCAATAATTTTTAAATTTGAATCAATTCTTACATTTTGTTTAAGGTAGCTCTCCTTCTTTGAGGAATCATATAGTGTGATTGGAACAAAAGTTGCAGGTCTTTCAAAGTGTATGCAATTTACTCGTTCAAAATTCAATAAATCATTTTCTTCCAAAATTTTTTCAAACGAACTATTTTTTTTTATTTGAGTGAAAGTATGGTCAAAAAAAAACTGTGAGTAACTAGTAAAAAAACAAAAACCTCCAGAGTGAATATGTATGGACAGCTCTTTTTCTTTAATTATATTTTTATTGAACAGCATCAAATATCGTTGGCCAATTTCCATTGGTACTGACTTCGGTAAGTGACCCAAGTATTATTGAAGGACCATTGACACCATCCACAGATACAGTTTCCTTTTCTTGCTGAAGTAAATCTTTATTTTGATCGTGAAGAATAATTTTTTTATCAACTTTTACCTCGAATACAGGAACTCGAAACCCATTTTTGTCAACTATGTCAGCTTTGATATCGAATTCAGCTTCAATTCCTTTTATCGGAACTTTTGCAAAGTCTTTGTAGATTTTAGAATCTTTAAATAGAGAATCCTTAACTGGAAAATAGCCTAAAGTGTCAACTACAATAACCTCTCTCAGCATATCAATTCTATAAGTTCTGTCATATTCCATATACGAGGAGTCTCTTTTTTCTATCAAAGTAAAAATACCCTCATCAATAAACTTCACAAGACTGTCAAAGTTATTTGAATAAATTCCTTTAACATCTTTGTGGGCAATTTGAGCCTTTCGAATAAGTTTTAGTTTGTTTATTACTTTCGCATATCTTTCATTCTTAACTTTATTAAAGTTTATGGGTCCATTAATAGAGTCATAAATTTTATAGCTAAAAAAGATTGCTAATATCCATAAGACTGCTTGAAGAGCTAATTTCATGATTGTTTTCTTAGTAGAACAAATCTACAATTTTTTTTTTATGCTAAAAGTTTTATAAATGAATTATATTGTTCAAAATAAGCTTTATGAAAGGCAAACCTTTCTACGATCTCCTTAAAGATAAATTTCCCTTTAAACCAACAAAATCTCAAGAAAAGGGTTTTAAAGCTATATCTGAATTTCTAACCAACTCTAAGAAAAATAAAATACTACTGATCAAAGGTTATGCTGGTACAGGAAAAACAACTTTAATTGGACATTTGGTTAAACATTTGAACTTGGTCAAAAAGAAATCAATATTACTAGCTCCAACTGGAAGAGCTGCTAAAGTTTTGTCCTCTTATGCAGGTGATTCTTCTTACACAATCCATAAAAAAATTTATTTTACCCAGTCCTATACTGAGGGATCAGAAATAAAATTTTCACTAAAGGAAAACAAGCACACCAATACTGTTTTTATTGTTGATGAATCCTCTATGATTGGCGATGAACGTAGGGAAAACAAATTCTTTGAAAATGGATCACTGCTAAATGATTTGTTATATTTTGTAAGAAGTGGTGAAAATTGTCAATTGATTTTTGTTGGAGATACCGCTCAATTACCACCTGTTAAATTAAAGCTTAGTCCTGCATTAAGCAAAGAAAAATTGGAATTACAATTTAATTGTGAAGTTGATAATTTAACTCTGGATGATGTTGTTCGTCAAGATGCATTATCTGGTATTTTATTTAATGCAACAAAAATCAGGGAGCTACTGCTATCCGAGAAATTTGAAGGATTTGAATTTATTTTGGATGGATTTAAAGATGTCTTTAAAATTAATGAAGGCGGTGAATTTTTCGAATTATTGGACGAGTCTCTTAATACAGATGGTATTGATCAGACAGTTCTAATTGTTCGTTCAAATAAAAGAGCAAACTTATTTAA
>CAXFLH010000032.1:0-13021 GCA_964003875.1 uncultured Flavobacteriales bacterium
TGTTGGCGTCAAGAAAGTAGCTACTACAGCATAAAAAAAAGAGCCATAAGGCTCTTTCATAATATATCTATTTCCACTACTTCAGCTCAAAAGTATCCATGAACTTAGTGGTATAGTTACCGTTTATGAAATCAGGATTGCTCATGAGTTGTAGGTGGAAAGGGATGGTTGTCTTTACGCCTTCTATCACAAATTCTTCTAAGGCTCTTTTCATCTTAGCGATGGCTTCCTCTCGTGTCTGCGCTACTGTTATGAGCTTAGCTATCATAGAATCGTAATTAGGAGGTATAATGTAGTTGGCATAGACGTGAGTATCTATACGTACGCCGTGCCCTCCTGGAGCGTGAAAGTTGGTAATCTTACCTGGACTTGGTCTGAAGTCGTTGTAAGGGTCTTCTGCATTGATACGGCATTCTATAGCGTGCAGTTGTGGGTAATAGTTTTTACCTGATATTTTTATCCCTGCTGCTACTTTGATTTGCTCACAGATGAGATCATAATCCACTACTTCTTCTGTAATGGGGTGTTCTACCTGAATACGTGTATTCATTTCCATGAAGTAGAAGTTACGGTGTTTGTCCACTAAAAACTCTACCGTTCCTGCCCCTTCGTATTTCACCGATTCGGCGGCTTTTACAGCGGCTTTTCCCATAGCCTCTCTAAGCTCCTCGGTCATGAATGGCGATGGCGTTTCTTCGACTAGCTTTTGGTGTCTTCTTTGTACCGAGCAGTCTCTTTCAGAAAGGTGACAGGCTTTTCCGGTGCTATCGCCAATGATTTGTATTTCTATATGTCTTGGGTCTTCTATGAATTTCTCCATATACATACCATCGTTGCCGAAGGCAGCTGCCGACTCTTGTCTGGCGGAGTCCCAAGCGGCTTCTAGCTCATTAGTTTTCCATACCAAGCGCATACCTCTTCCACCACCACCAGCGGTAGCTTTTAGCATGACTGGATAGCCGATTTCTTTGGCTAGTTTTTTACAGTGTGTAAAGTCTTTGATAAGACCATCAGAACCTGGTATGGTAGGCACTCCTGCCTTTTTCATGGTTTCTTTGGCGGCGGCTTTGTCACCCATACCTTCAATCATTTCTGGTGAAGCACCAATAAATTTGATACCATTTTCGCCACATATTTTTGAGAACTTGGCGTTTTCGGAAAGGAAACCATAACCTGGGTGTATAGCGTCAGCATTGGTAATTTCGGCTGCAGCTATGATATTAGGGATATTCAAATAGGATTCGCTAGATGGGCCGGGGCCTACGCATACGGCTTCATCGGCAAACCTAACGTGTAAACTGTCGGCATCGGCAGTGGAATAAACAGCTACCGTTTTGATACCCATTTCTTTACAAGTACGGATAACTCTTAATGCTATCTCGCCTCTATTGGCTATTAATATTTTGCTAAACATAAGACTGTTTTAGGAAGGATCGACTAAGAATAGGGGTTGGTCGTATTCTACAGGAGTAGAGTCGTCTACCAATACCTTAACTATTTTTCCGCTCAACTCGGATTCTATTTCGTTGAAGAGCTTCATAGCTTCTATCACACAAAGCACATCGCCTGATTTGATGGTATCGCCAACATTGACGAAGGTATCTTTATCTGGAGATGGTTTTCTGTAGAAAGTTCCTATCATAGGCGATTTTACAGTAATGTATTTGTCGTCATCGCTAGCTTCAGCCTTAGCGGGAGCATCGGCCGCAGGTGTAGCTGCTGCTGCTGGCGATGCACTAGCAGGTGCAGGTGCAGTAGTAGGCATTACTGCCGCCGGGCTTTGTGCTACAGGTATTTGTTGTATGATGGTCGTCTCTGGAACAGCACCTTTCTTAGCCGGTGATTTAATGGATATTTTTACATTATCAATTTCCAAATTGACTTCCGTTGCGCCAGACTTGGCAACAAACTTTATTAATTCTTGAATTTCTTTAATGTCCATATTATAATTTTTTCAAAGATATGATTATTTGCTATCGTATGCCCATTTTAAATAAATAGAACCCCATGTAAAGCCTCCACCAAAGGCTGCTAAGATAAGATTATCTCCTTTATTTAGTTGATTTTCCCATTCCCATAAACATAATGGTATTGTTCCGTTGGTTGTATTGCCATAACGCTGAATATTCAGCATGACCTTGTCTGTGCCAACGCCCATTCTCTTGGCTGTAGCATCTATGATTCTTTTGTTAGCCTGATGAGGTACTAACCAAGCGATATCCTCACCTTTGAGCTTATTTCTTTCCATAATTTCACCAGAAACATCGGCCATACCTTTTACGGCAAATTTAAATACCGTTTGACCTTCTTGGTGTATGAAGTGCTCTTTATTTTTTATGGTTTCTTCTGAGGCTGGGTGGTATGAGCCACCACCTGTCATGCGTAGGTAGTGACGTCCTTCTCCATTGCTTTTCATGATAGAATCTTGTACACCTAAACCATCTTCATTAGGTTCTAGTAAAACAGCACCAGCACCATCGCCAAAGATGATACACGTTTGTCGGTCGGTATAGTCTACTATAGAAGACATCTTATCGGCACCGACTACAATAATTTTTTTGTAAGCCCCTGTTTCTATATATTTGGCTGCTGTTGCTACTGAAAACAAAAAGCCTGAACAGGCCGCCATAAGGTCGTATGCAAAGGCGTTTTTAGCACCTATCTTATCGGCTATAATACAAGCTGTTGATGGAAATATCATATCAGGGGTTGCAGTAGCGCAGATGATGCAGTCTATTTCTTCGGCTGCAACGCCTCTTTTTTGGAGCAATCCTTCAATAGCACCTACACCTAGGTCTGAGGAGGCTAAGCCTTCGCCTTTTAATATTCGTCTTTCTTTGATACCGGTTCGGGTGATTATCCACTCGTCATTGGTATCTACCATTGTTTCTAATTCTTGATTGGTTAATACGTATTCGGGTACGTATCCGTGAACGCCAGTTATGGCAGCTCTAAGCTTAGTCATTATTGAAGTTGTTTAAAATTTTTGTTGTGAGGTCGGCTTCTACCACATCTGCTGTTAGCACTATCATATTTTTGATAGCAACAGCATTAGAGATTCCGTGACCTATTACAACGGTTTTATTGAGCCCTAAAATGGGTGTTCCGCCATAGTTTTCGTAATTGAACCTATCGAAATAGTCGTCTTCTATTTGGCGTTGTTTGATGAGAGAATATACCGATTCTGCTTGTTTGAGTATAACGTTTCCGCTAAAACCGTCACACACTATAACGTCACATTCGTCGTCAAAGAGGTGTCGGCTCTCGATATTACCACAGAAGTTGAAGTCTGTGCTGTCTTTCATCATTTCGTGAGCGGCGATAGTTAGCATATTACCTTTGGTTTCTTCTTCGCCAATGTTTAGCAGTCCGACACGTGGTGTTTTTACACCGCAAACGTACTCAGCAAATAGAGAGCCAAGAATACCAAATTGGTACAATACGTCCGCTTTGCAATCGGCATTTGCGCCAACATCAAGTATGACATTTACTCCACCGTCTAATTTGGGTAAGACAGATGAAATACAAGGGCGTAATATACCGGGAATTGGCTTGACAGACATGTATCCGCCTACAAACATAGCGCCTGTATTTCCGGCACTAGCAAAGCCATCTATTTGGCCTTTTTTAAGTAGGCCGAAGCCTACGGCAATACTAGAGTTGGGTTTTTGAACGAGAGCTTTGGTAGGGTGGTCGCCCATTTCTATGATATCGGGGGCGTGAACGATACTAAATGCAGAGGCATCGACTTGGTGTTTTTTAAGTTCGCTAGTTATCTGGTCTTGGTCGCCAATAAGAACTATTTCGATATCATCAAGATTGTCTAAGGCTAATACGCTACCTTCAATTGTCGCTGATGGGGCAAAATCCCCACCCATTACATCTATACCTATTCGAACTTTAGTCATAAAACAAAAGTAGACTTAAAAAGCTTTTAAAAAGTTTTTAAATCTACATGTAATACACACAAGATTGTTAAATCACGTGGGATAAATTATTTTTCCATTACTACTTTACCTTTGTAGTAAAGTACACCATCTACCCAGTGTGCTCTGTGTGTTTGATGAGTCTCTCCAGTCGTTTGACATACGCTTAACTGTGGCGTTGTAGCTTTGTCGTGAGTACGTCTTTTATCTCTTCTTGTTTTAGAGATTTTACGTTTAGGATGTGCCATAATCTAAATTTATTTAGTCTTTAGTTGTTTTAAATTTTCCCATCGTGGGTCAATCGTTTCGTCAATATCTTCTGTCAATCCCATCTGTTCGATATGTTTTAACATTTCGGGGTTGCACTCATTTGGCGATTGGTGTGTTCGTTTAGAGGGTAGCGATAAATGAGCAAATTCATATATATACCGTGCTAAAGAAAGGGTATGTTCGTTGCTCGAAAGAATGAGGATTTCATCACTTTCTACGCTTTCCACAATGTCAGAAAACTTAACAATCAATTCAAAGTGTTGATTTATTTCTTGTTGATAGTCTTCGGTACATCGGTCACAAGCTAAAGTTAAATGTCCAGTAATGGCAAAATCCAATTGCAGTAATGTTGCCTTTTTTACTAGAGTAATACTTGTGCTAATATTAGCCTTTTCTATCTCAGAATAATCAAACAGTGTAAAGAACGAATCTTCAATGTCAAAGTTGAATTGGTGGCTGCCTAATTTTAAAGCCGAAAATTGAATTTCAAAATCTTTAGACTTAACCATAAATTCAGAACTTTTTCAAAGTAGCCTGCAAATGTAATAAAATTCCTTAAATCTATCCTTTGCAATAACAATGAATACGCACTAACGCTCTCTAGACTTTTCTTTTTTGGGTTGGGACGGTAAAATATTGCTATTTAGTTCTTGCCATTCTTGGCGTTTTTTATAGATATCACATGCGCAGTAAATGGCTTGTATGAAAGAGCTTTCAGAGGCTATGTTTTTGCCAGCTATATCGAAGGCCGTACCGTGGTCAGGCGAAGTTCGGACTACTGACAAGCCAGAGGTAAAATTCACACCATTTCCAAAAGACAAGGTTTTGAAAGGCACTAAGCCTTGGTCGTGGTACATGGCTAGTACTCCGTCAAAGGCCTTTAATTGATTTGAGCCAAAAAAGCCATCAGCGGGATATGGACCAAAGGCCAATAGTCCCTTGTCTTCGGCTTTTTGTAATGCTGGTATTATGGTTTTTTCTTCTTCTTGCCCAAGCAAACCATTATCTCCTGCGTGGGGGTTCAGCCCTAAAACAGCAATTTTTGGCTTACGAATACCAAAATCTTGAATCAAACTTTGGTTAAAGGACTCTAGCTTTTGCAGTATCAATTCTTGGGTAATGTGTTTGGACACTTGTTCTAAGGGCAGATGACCCGTTACCACGCCTATTCGCAGTTCCTTATTCAGCATTAACATCAAAGCCTGACCTTCAAATTGTTGTTCTAAAAATTCGGTATGACCGGGAAACTTAAAGCTATCGGACTGTATGTTTTCTTTGTTGATGGGGGCTGTTACCAGAACATCAATACTACCATTTTGTAGAGCTTGACAGGCTTTTTCAAGAGACATCAAAGCATATTTGCCACCTTTTTCCTTACTGCCACAGTTGGGGCCAAGTGCTTTTTTCCAGCAGTTTAGTACGTTTACTTTTTTGTGTTTACTTTCCTTGAGGGACTGTATTTTATGGAGGTTTATTTCTTCTAATCCCAATTGTTTTTTGGTATTCATGGCCAATTGGTAATCGCCAAAAAGGATGGGTGTACAAAAGTCTAGCATGCGTTTATCATGAAAACTTTTTAAGATGACTTCTAGTCCTACGCCATTAGTATCACCTATGGATATGCCTAATTTGATGGCTTTACTCATTAGGCTTTAGTTTTTAGAAAGTCGAACAATAAGCGTACGCCTACTCCTGTACCTCCTTGCCCTCTGTAGTTAAAAGGGCTTTGGGTAAATGCTGGTCCAGCGATGTCTAAGTGGGTATAAGGGTAGTCGGTAAAATGCTCTAAAAACTTACCAGCAGTGATGGCTCCAGCTTCGGCACCACCTAGGTTTTTGAGGTCGGCAATGGTCGATTTTAAATCCTCTTTATATTCTTCCCAAAAGGGAAATTCTGCCAACCTTTCGTGTACTCTGTGTCCACTTTCTTTCAGCTCAGATAGCGTCTGTTGGTCGTTGCCCATGGCTACAATACCTTGTTTGCCGATGGCTCGAGCGGCGGCACCTGTTAGGGTAGCTAGGTCAATCACAATTTCGGGCTTATATTTTTTAGCATAGCTGAGGGCATCGGCAAGTATCAATCGTCCTTCAGCATCGGTGTTGAGCACTTCTACTGTAGAGCCGTCGTGCATAGTAATGACATCGCCAGGGGCATAGGCATTGCCAGACGGTCTGTTGTCAGTAGCAGGGACTAAACCGACTACGTGTAGGTTTAATTTAGCTTTGGCTATGGCGTACATCGTACCGACTACGGCTGCCGAACCTCCCATATCGCATTTCATGATATCCATAGAGTTGGGTGTAGGCTTAAGACTCAAGCCACCAGTATCGTAAACGATGCCTTTACCAACCAATACGATGGGTTTGTTGTTAGTCGCCCCTTTGGGTTTCCACTCCATAATGTTAAATGTAGGGGGGTCAATACTTCCTTTATTGACAGCTAGAAGTCCTCCCATTTTCAGAGCTTCTATTTTGCTTTTATGAAAGACTTCTACGCTAAAGCCTGATGCCTTTCCAAGGGCTTCGATGTCCCTACTGTATTGGGGTGCGGTCAGGTATGAAAAGGGTTCGTTGACTAAGTCTCTAGCTACATAAGTCCCTAGCACAACCGATTGCAAATGCTGAATGTCTTGTTCAGAGCCATCAAAGTGTAGCCTTATGGACTTTAGGCTATGGTTTTTTTTATCCTTAAAATATTTAAGAAACTGATAATTGGATAAGGCCAAGCCTTCCACAAATGCCAAACTTTCGTTTGAATTCTTACAGCAGTCAACCACGGTAATGTCTTCTATTTTTTCTTTAATAATTTGAGGGTGCAAACTGTTGGCAGACAGGCGTATTTTTTCCAAATTATCCGAGGTAAGTACCACAAAAATACAATGGCTATATCGGTTGATAAGCATACTTTTTTGCTCGTTCTTAAGGGCTTTTTCAAGGTATTTCTTTTCCTCTGTGCTTAAGTCAAACTCAGACAAGTGGTCTAATGATTTGCATAGCAATACTAAGGATTGTTGTTTAGAAAAATCTTTTGATAGGGATAGGTGTAAGTCCATAATTATAATGTCGTATTTTTGTACCTCCAAAATTAGACAATTTAGATGAATATAGACGCTTTATTACAACGAGCTTTAGCTTTTGAATTTTTATCGGCAGAAGAAGGTCAATATCTTTTTGAGCATGCCCCTGCTGCCGATTTAATGTATGTTGCCAATGAGTTGAGGAAAATACAAAAGCCCGATGGTTTGGTCACTTGGCAGATTGACAGAAATGTCAATACTACCAATGCTTGTATTGCCAATTGTAAGTTTTGCAACTTCTTTAGACCGCCGGGTCATGAGGAAGTCTATGTTACGTCTATAGAAGAATACAAGCCTAAAATAGAAGAAACCATACGTTATGGCGGAGACCAATTGCTCCTGCAAGGAGGACACCACCCCGATTTAGGCTTAGATTTTTACACCAATCTGTTCAGCGAGCTCAAAGAGCTTTACCCTGAAATTCGCTTACATGCTTTAGGGCCACCAGAAGTGGCTCACATTTGTAAGCTAGAGGGCAAAAGTCACACTGAAGTTTTGACAGCGTTGAAAGAAGCGGGTATGGATAGCTTGCCGGGTGCTGGGGCAGAAATACTTAACGATAGAGTTAGACGACTTATATCTCGTGGAAAATGTACTGGTCAGGAGTGGCTAGATGTCATGCGTGCTTGTCATCAATTGCACATTACCACTTCAGCCACTATGATGTTCGGTCACATAGAAACTTTAGAAGAACGCTTTGAACATTTGGTATGGATTCGTCAGGTGCAGTCAGAAAAACCAGCCGATGCCGATGGCTTTTTAGCCTTTATTCCTTGGCCATTTATGGACGATGGCACTTTGCTCAATCGTATTCGAGGCATAAAAAATAATGTATCTGCTGACGAATATTTGCGTATGATTGCCATTAGTAGAATTATGCTGCCCAATATTAAAAACATACAAGCCTCTTGGCTAACAGTTGGTAAGGAAACGGCTCAATTGTGTTTGCACGGCGGTGCTAACGATTTTGGCTCTATTATGATTGAAGAAAATGTTGTTTCGGCAGCAGGAGCACCCCATCGGTTTACCTACAAAAGCATACAAGAATCGATTCGCAAAGCGGGTTTTGAGCCTCAGCTAAGAAGACAAGATTACACCTTTAGGGAAATACCCCAAGGCATAGAAGAACAAATCATTAATTACTAATGTTTACAGGCATCATAGAACATATCGGAGAGGTAGTAGCCTTGGAGAGAGAGCAAGACAATTTGCACATTTCTATGCGTACACCCATTACTTCAGAATTGAAGATAGACCAAAGCGTGGCACACAATGGCGTATGTCTAACGGTGGTAGCCATAAACGATGACGTTTATACCGTTACTGCCATTAAAGAAACTTTAGACAAAAGCAATTTGGGGCAGTTAGAAGTGGGGCATAAAGTCAATATTGAGCGATGCATGAAGTTGGGCGATAGACTAGACGGCCATATTGTACAAGGGCATGTGGACCAAACCGCTCAGTGCACACATATTGGGCAAGAACAGGGCTGGCATACCTATACCTTTGAATACACGCCTTCTCAAAATATTACCGTAGAGAAAGGCTCTGTATGTGTCAATGGGGTGAGTTTGACGGTGGTCAATTCTCAAAAAAACAGCTTTTCGGTGGCCATCATACCTTACACTTACGAGCATACCAATTTTCAGCATTTAGAAGTTGGCAGCACGGTCAATTTAGAGTTTGATATTATTGGTAAGTACATTACAAAAATGAATGCATGAAAACATTTTTTAGACTCATCACCCTTTTAGAAGGGCTATCCTATATTCTATTATTATTCATTGCTGTTCCCATCAAATATTGGGGTGGTGATGAAAGCTATGTTAAAATACTTGGTATGCCTCACGGGATATTGTTTATGCTATATCTAGTTTTGGCTTTTCTACTAAAAGACGATTATCAGTGGAACAGACGAGATATGCTAATCGTTTGTTTAGCTTCTATTATCCCTTTTGGTACTTTTTACGTAGATAAGAAGTATTTGAGGTAGGGTTGTCTTCGACTCCGCTCAGACAACGTACCATCCTTGCCCTAAACTGACGTAATCACCTAAGGTTTTGCTGACATTCATTTGTCCCATTCCCCCCCGATTTGAGTATAGGAAAAGATTTACTGAGTTGTATGCCTCGCAAGCCCCCCAATTCTATTTGGCTGTTTAGTTTAGAATGTTGGCTGTAAACAAAAAGTGTACAGAATAGTAGCGTCAGGGTAGCAAAATAATGTTTCATTTTTCAAAGGTAAAAATTCTTAGCTAGCGACATCTCATACACTATGAATTTTCCTTACTTTCGCTGTAATGAAAAATATCAGAAATTTTTGCATCATTGCCCATATTGACCACGGCAAAAGTACTCTAGCAGACAGACTGCTAGGCGTTACTGGCACAGTGACAGAGAGGGAGGCCCAAAACCAATTGTTAGACGATATGGATTTGGAAAGAGAACGAGGGATTACGATAAAAAGTCACGCCATACAAATGGAATATAAGCTCAATGGTGAAGACTATATTTTGAACCTCATAGATACTCCGGGTCATGTGGATTTTTCTTACGAAGTATCACGTTCCATAGCGGCCTGCGAAGGAGCTTTGCTTATTGTCGATGCCGCCCAAGGGATACAAGCTCAAACCATCTCTAACTTATACCTTGCCCTAGAAAACGATTTAGAAATTATTCCTGTTCTCAACAAGATAGATTTACCATCTGCTGACCCCGAGGTGGTTAAAGATCAAATCATTGACTTAATAGGGTGTAAGGACGAAGAAATTATTCCAGCATCAGCAAAAACAGGGGTTGGTATAGAGGCTATTTTAGAAGCTATTATCGAGCATATTCCTGCTCCTGAAGGAGACCCTGACGCTCCTTTACAAGCTATGATTTTTGATTCCGTTTATAACTCTTTTCGAGGCATTGAGGCCTATTTTAAAATTATAAACGGGACAATGAAGAAAGGCGATGAGGTACAATTTATAGCTACTGGCAAAACCTACTATGCTGATGAGATAGGTGCTTTGAAGTTAAAGCAAAAGCCCATGAACACCTTGTCTGCTGGAGAGGTGGGCTATCTGATTTCAGGAATTAAAGATGCCCGTGAGGTGAAAGTTGGGGATACGATTACCCTAAAAAACAAGCCTTCACAAGAGGCGGTTAAGGGTTTTGAAGATGTTAAGCCTATGGTATTTGCGGGTATTTACCCAGTAGATACTGAAGACTACGAAGAATTGAGAAATTCTATGGAAAAGCTACAGCTTAACGATGCTTCTTTGACTTTTGAGCCAGAATCATCGGCGGCCTTAGGTTTTGGTTTTCGTTGTGGTTTCTTAGGAATGTTGCACATGGAAATTATACAAGAACGCTTGGAACGAGAGTTTGATATGACCGTTATAACGACTGTTCCTAACGTATCTTATTTTGCCTACACTACTCGAGGCGAAAAGCTATCCATACATAACCCTTCGGATTTGCCAGACCCTTCTACTATGGACTATGTGGAAGAGCCTTTTATACGTGCTCAAATCATTACCAAATCGGATTATGTAGGTGCTGTGATGTCTTTGTGTATAGAAAAGCGTGGGGGGCTGACCAATCAGGTCTATCTAACCACCGACAGGGTGGAGCTGACTTTTGAGATGCCCTTGGGAGAAATCGTCTTTGACTTTTACGATAAGCTAAAAAGTATCTCTAGAGGGTATGCCTCTTTCGATTATTTCCCCCTAGAGTACCGTCAGTCCAACTTGGCGAAGCTGGATATACTACTCAATGGCGATCAAGTGGACGCCCTTTCGGCACTGATTCACCGCGATAACGCCTATACTTTGGGTAAGAAAATATGTATGAAGTTGAAAGAGTTAATACCTCGTCAACAATTCGATATAGCCATACAATCGGCCATCGGTTCAAAAATTATTTCTAGAGAAACCGTTAAAGCTGTTCGTAAAGATGTGACGGCTCGTTGCTATGGGGGTGACATTACTAGAAAGCGAAAACTACTAGAGAAACAAAAGAAAGGAAAGAAGAAAATGAGACAGATTGGTAGCGTTGAAGTGCCACAATCTGCTTTTATGGCCGTTTTAAAATTAGACGACTAATTTATATCTTGCCTTAAAATACAACAACTATGGGAAGAGCATTTGAATTTAGAAAGGCACGTAAAATGAAGCGTTGGTCGGCTATGGCCAAAACCTTCACCCGTATCGGTAAAGACATTTCTATTGCCGTTAAAGAAGGTGGGCCTAACCCTGATACCAACGCTAGACTACGAGCTGTCATTCAAAATGCCAAGTCCGCCAATATGCCTAAAGATAATGTAGAGCGTGCCATCAAGAAAGCCTCTGGGGCAGACTCTGCTAACTATGTGGAGATGAGCCTTGAGGGTTATGCCCCATACGGTGTTGCCGTCTTTGTGGAATGTACCACAGACAACAACAACCGTACAGTAGCCAATGTCCGTTCTTATTTCAACAAATGCGAAGGTAGCCTAGGAACAAACGGTTCTCTTGAATTCATTTTTGATAGAAAAGCTGTATTTACTTTTTCTGAAAGTCAAGTAGAAATGGACTTAGAAGAATTGGAAATGGAACTGATAGACGCAGGCTTAGAGGAGTTAGAAAACGATCAAGGCACACTAACGGTAACGACTGATTTTAGTGACTTTAGCAATATGCAAAAGCAGTTGGAAAGCATGAACATAGAGCTAGAAAGCTCGGAGTTGCAACGTTTCCCTAACAACACCAAAACCCTAGTTGGTGAAGAAGCCAAATCGGTACTCAAGCTCATCGATAAATTGGAAGAAGACGAAGACGTACAAAACGTTTTTCATAATATGGAAATGACGGAAGAAGTCATGTCTCAAATGGATAGCTGATGAAAGACAAACTCAAGATATTAGAAGAAAAAAAGGCTCAAGCCTTAGTGGGTGGTGGTCAGCAACGCATCGATGCCCAACACGCTAAAGGTAAGCTCACCGCTAGAGAACGCATCCATTTTTTAATGGACGAAGGCTCTTTTCAAGAAGTGGGTATGTTGGTCATGCACCGTTCTACCAACTTCGGCTTAGACAAACAACAGTTTTTAGGAGATGGCGTAGTAACTGGTTACGGTACTATAGACGGTCGCTTGGTGTACGTTTATGCTCAAGACTTTACCGTTATGGGGGGGTCTTTGGCAGAAGCCCATGCCGAGAAAATTTGTAAAATTATGGATATGGCCATGAAAAATGGCGCACCCATCATCGGATTAAACGATAGTGGTGGTGCACGTATCCAAGAAGGAGTAGCCTCCTTAGGAGGCTATGCCGATATTTTTTATCGCAATACACGAGCTAGTGGGGTAGTGCCTCAACTTTCGGCTATTATGGGGCCTTGTGCTGGGGGCGCAGTTTATTCTCCTGCTCTGACGGACTTTATTATGATGGTAGAAAATACTTCTTATATGTTTGTGACGGGACCCAATGTGGTCAAGACCGTTACCCACGAAGAAGTGACTGCCGAAGAATTAGGAGGCGCATCGACTCACGCTAGTAAATCAGGCGTAGCTCACTTTACCTATGCCAACGAAGTGGAGCTCATAAACAACCTTAAAAAGCTATTGAGTTATATCCCTCAGAATTGTGAGGAAGAAGCCCCAACTATGGCTTATAAAATTGGCGATGAAAGACGCAGCAAACTGAATGATATTATTCCTGAAAGCCCTAGCCAACCTTACGATATTTATGAGGTTATAAATGGTATTATCGATGTCGATACTTT
>CAXFLH010000033.1:0-12909 GCA_964003875.1 uncultured Flavobacteriales bacterium
TTCTTGCATCAAGTCATCAGCATCAACAACAGTACCTTCTCTAGATTTCATTTTACCAGAAGGTAAATCTACCATGCCATAGGATAAGTGGTAACAGTTATTGGCCCAGTCGTGACCTAATTTATCAAGGATTAAGAATAATACCTTGAAATGGTAGTCTTGTTCGTTACCTACCGTATATACCATGTGTGAAAAATCAAAATCTTGATGCCTCTGTATAGCAGTGCCAATATCTTGAGTCATATATACGGCTGTACCATCAGAACGTAATAAAATCTTCTCGTCAAGACCATCTTCTGTTAAATCTATCCAAACTGAACCGTCGTCTTTCTTGAAGAATGTGCCCTTGTCTAAGCCTTCTTGTATAACAGCTTTTCCAAGAAGATAAGTGTCGCTTTCGTAATAATTCTTATCAAAGTTAACACCCATTCTATCATAGGTCGAAGCAAAACCATCGTAAACCCAATTATTCATTTTCTCCCATAGTGCTATTACCTCAGCATCTTTGGCCTCCCATTGACGCAACAACTCTTGAGCTTTTTTGAATAATGGTGCTTGTTTTTCAGCATCTTCTTTAGACATACCACTTTCCACCAATTCAGCTTGTTCTGCTCTATAATACTTATCAAAAATGACATAGTATTTTCCAACGAAATGATCTCCTTTCATCTGAGTGGACTCAGGGGTTTCTCCATTTCCATACTCCAACCAAGCAACCATAGATTTACAGATATGAATCCCTCTATCGTTAATGATTTGTACCTGTTTTACTTTTTTTCCCGCTGCTTGTAATATCTTGGAAACAGATGCACCTAAAAGAATATTTCTGATATGCCCCAAATGAAGGGGTTTGTTGGTGTTTGGAGATGAAAATTCTACCAAATGTATTGGTGAATCGTTTGAATGTTCAATACAACCGAAGTTCTCTGAATCAAAAGCAATTTGAAATTGATTGAGCCAATAGGAGTTGTCAATACTTAAATTTAGAAAGCCTTTAACGACATTATAGTCCGAAACGAGTGCATCGTTTTCTTTCAGATACTGACCAATATCATCAGCTGTTTGCTCTGGGCTTTTCTTTGAATCTCTTGTTAGGGGAAAAACCACTAAGGTCACATCTCCTTCAAATTCCTTTCTTGTCTTTTGAAACTGAAGGTTGTTATTATCAGCTTGATAAAGTGACTGTAAGGCTAACTCTATAACTTTATGTAATTTTTGCTCTATCATTTAGATTTAGGTAAAAATATTTCTGCCATCATACATCTTGCACTACCACCACCACAAGCCTCTATGGTATCCAATGAGCTGTGTATGATTGGACAATGCTTTTCAATCTGACTAATCTGTTCTTGGCTTAAACTGTTGTAGGCAGAATCTGACATTACTAAATAAGGCTTATCTCCCAAAACCTGCAACATATTACCAGCAAAATGTTGTTTTTGTTCTTCTGATATTTCTATGATTTCCTTATCGGTTTCTTCTAACACTTCTATGACATGAATACGCTCCTCTAATTCATCAATGGTTTCTAGACAAACTACTACAAAATTATCTGCTACACACATCATAACGTTAGTGTGATATATCGCTAATCGTTCACCATTCACATCTTGATTGGCTGTAAAACAAACGGGCTTGTAACCAAAAACATCGCAAAACTGAATCACTGCTTGTTCGTCTGTTCGTTCAGAAATAGCAGCATAACAATATTTATTTTCTCTATCTAGTATCATACTACCTGTTCCCTCTAAATACCTATCACATTCTTCAAATTCGGTAAAGTCGTGTATCTGCTCGATATGAAATCCATAATCATCTACCAAGATATCAAAAATATCTTCTCTACGTTCTGTACGTCTATTTTCTGCACACATAGGATACAATCCTATACCCCCATCTCTATGAAAAGACACCCAATTATTAGGGAAAATAGAATCTGGTGTGTCAGGCTCTTTAGTATCAGGAACTACAATTACATTCACACCTTTGGAACGTAATTTATCAACAAAGGAATTGAACTCTAAAAGGGCTTTTTCCTGAGTAGCTTGAGGTGACAAACCGTCCAATACTTTTTGATAGTAATTGTTTACAGCAGTTTGTTCGTTAAAACGAAAACTTACTGGCTGAATCATTAGTATGTGCTGTGTTATTTGACTCATTTTCTTCTCAATGGTAGTGTTGAACAGCGCAAAAGCCCCTCCATCTTTGCAATTTCAGCATAGGGTACTTCTTCTACTTTAATTCCTTTATTTCTTAATTCTGTGTTTAATCTTTCAAAACCTTTTTCTGAAATAACAACTTGAGGTGAGATAGAAAATATATTAGAATTCATTTGATACATTTCATCTCTACTGATAAATATGATGTTGTCTTCTCCAAAATGACTAATTAAAAAATCTATATCTGATTGATTTTTGAAGCCCTCTTTGTACATAATGGCATAATGTTGTCCAACAGGCTGAAAACAACAATCCAAATGCAATGCATTATATTTAGGGCTTTCATCTGATTTTTTGAGTTCAAAACCTTTTACTTTTTTGTACGGAAAGGAATGCTGTAAAAAATCAACTGCGCTTCTGTTAGTTCTTGCCACTTGATATTTATAAAAATCAGTTTCTTCTGAAAAACCCACAAATATAAAGTCGTCACACAACATTACATCGCCACCTTCGACTCTTGCATCATTAGGAATTGGAATAATATCTTCAGCTCTTATATTTTCTATTAATGTGTCTATGGCTGTAACTTCTTCTTTTCTATCGTCAATGATATTAGGCACAATAAATTTGTTATCAATAACAAAACCTATATCTCTTGAAAAAATTTGATTTAAACCCTCAATATTCCTTGGTCGAAAAACCTCTACGCCATACTTTAAAAGTACCGATTTGACCGCATTCATCTCGTTAATAACATTTTGTTGCGTAGGAAAAGTACCTTTCAAAACGTGTTCTCTAGACTTTGGATCATAGCAATCATCGAGTTTAGGTGTACCACCAAAACTATCCGGCAAACCTAGAACAACAGCCTCTAACAGATTGGTTTCATTATGTAAATTTAATGCAATCATCTTTTTTCAATGAGTCGCAAATTTAACTATACTTTAGGGTTTAATAAAATCTTAATGATGATATTATTTGCACCCATAAATTTGAATATATTTGAAGAGTATTTCAATCTAAAATGAAAGATAAATTTATAACATACCATTGCGAAAATAGAATTAGCTTCATCACTATGGTTCGAGCAGAAAAAAGAAATGCTCTAAATCCTCAGCTTGTTGAAGAGTTAAAAATTGCTTTTGAAACTGCTGCAAAAGATGAAGCATGTAAAGTGATTGTATTACAAGCACAGGGCCAAGCATTTTGCGCTGGTGCCGATTTGAAATACTTGCAATCATTACAATCTTTTTCTCACCAAGAAAATGTTGCCGATTCGTCAAGTCTAATGCAGTTGTTTAAACAAATTTACACCCTAGAAAAGGTGGTTATCGCAAAAATACAAGGACACGCTATAGCAGGTGGTTGTGGCTTGGCTAGTGTTTGTGACTTGTCTATTGCATCAGATGATGCTAAATTAGGCTATTCTGAGGTCAAAATTGGATTTATCCCTGCTGTAGTTAGTGTGTTTTTACTAGCAAAAATTGGCGAAAGCAAAACTAAAGAATTGCTACTTACTGGAAAAACTATATCAGCTAAAGAAGCGGTAAGTATTGGATTGATTAACCAAGTAGTTAGCAAGGATATTTTAGATGATACAGTACATAATATAGCCGAAAAGCTATGTCATCAAGCCTCTCAACAGTCTCTAGCAAGTACTAAAAAATTGATAGCCAATCTGCAAAGCATGTCGCTAGAAGATGGTCTTGATTTTGCCGTAGAAGAAAATGCAAAAGCTAGAGTTAATGAAGACTGCAAAAAAGGTATTAAATCCTTTCTCAATAAAGAAAAAATAAATTGGTAGATTCCTATTGAATGAAAAAGAAAAAGATAAAAGAAAACATCTTTAAACGCCTCATACAAAAGTTTAAAATTGAAGATGATAGAACGAAAAAAATAATTGGCTTTATATTTCTATTTTTCTCCATTTATGTATTCGTAGTTTTTGTTTCCTACATCCTCAACGGAAATATTGACCAAGACAAGACGGGTAAGCTAACTGATGACATTAGCAATTTTGGTGGAGTTTTTGGAAATACTTTGTCGCATTTATTTTTGCGTAATTACTTTGGTATTTCTTCTTTCATTATTCCTTTATTGTTATTCAATTGGGGCTTATCACTCGTCTTTGACAAGGCATTATTTTCTATAAAAAGAGGCTTTTCACTTGGAATTCTTGCTACAGTTTGGATTTCTTTATTCTTTGGTTTTTTCACATCTCCATCAATTTTAGGTGGAGTATTTGGCAGTGAAATGAATGAATTTCTAGCTTTGAGAATAGGAAAAATTGGAAACGGATTTTTTATTTTTCTATCTTTATTAACTTTCATTATCATACGATTTAATCCAAAATTTAAATTCAATAAAACTATTGATGACACGGAAGGATTGATAGTAAATAATGAAATAGATGATGAAGAAATAAGCTTATCTAAAGAAGTTGATTTTAAGGAAGAAGAATACGAACCAATTATAGACCCGATTAATCAGAAAGTTAATCAGCAAACAGAAGATAAGAAAGAAGAAATTACTCCAATCATAAAACAAAAAGGAAGTAATGATTTAGGAATTGAAGTTCATATAAATGAGGAAGATACTTTGAGTCAAAAAGATATTAAAATCAAACTCGAAGAACTTGGTGATTATGACCCTAAGCTTGATCTTTCTAATTATAAAGTACCTAGTGTAAACTTATTAAATGACTATGGTTCTGGCAAAATAGAAATTGATAAAAGTGAATTGGAGGCCAACAAAAATAGAATTGTCGAAACACTTGCCAATTATAAAATAGGTATTTCATCTATTAGTGCAACTATTGGACCAACCATAACGCTTTATGAAATTGTTCCAGAAGCTGGTGTACGAATTTCTAAAATCAAAAACTTAGAAGACGATATTGCACTTAGTTTATCGGCCTTAGGTATTCGTATCATTGCCCCTATCCCTGGTAAAGGAACTATTGGTATTGAAGTGCCCAATCAAAAACCAGCGACAGTATCTATGAAAGCTGTAATATCATCAGATAAATTTCAAAACTCTGATATGGAATTACCTGTTGCTTTTGGTAAAACAATTTCAAACGAAACCTTTGTCGCTGACTTAGCCAAAATGCCTCACCTACTTATGGCAGGTGCTACAGGTCAAGGTAAATCGGTTGGTTTGAACGCCATTCTAGCATCATTACTCTACAAAAAACACCCTGCTCAAGTCAAATTTGTATTGGTAGACCCAAAGAAAGTGGAACTCACATTATTCAACAAAATAGAAAGACACTTCCTAGCCAAACTACCAGACTCCGAAGAGGCAATCATTACTGACACCAAGAAAGTAATTAATACCCTCAATTCCTTGTGTATTGAGATGGATCAACGCTATGATTTACTACAAAATGCTCAATGTAGAAACATAGTTGAATACAATAAGAAATTTATTGCTAGAAAATTAAATCCTAATGACGGGCATAAATACTTACCCTACATCGTCTTAGTTATTGACGAATTTGCTGACCTTATTATGACAGCAGGTAAGGAAGTAGAAACACCAATTGCACGACTAGCTCAACTTGCTAGAGCCATTGGAATACATCTTATAGTAGCTACTCAACGCCCATCAGTAAATGTGATTACAGGAATTATTAAAGCTAATTTCCCTGCACGTGTAGCCTTTAGAGTAACATCAAAAATTGACTCTAGAACAATTCTAGATGCTGGAGGTGCCGACCAATTGATTGGTCGAGGTGATATGCTTATTTCTCAAGGCAGTGACTTAATAAGATTGCAATGTGCATTCATTGATACTCCTGAAGTAGAAAAAATCACTGATTTCATAGGCAACCAAAGAGCCTATCCCGAAGCCTTTTTACTACCTGAATATGTTGGAGATGCTGAGAGTGGCACTAGAGATGCTGACTTAGATGATAGAGATGTTATGTTTGAACAAGCAGCACGAGTTGTCGTACAACATCAGTCTGGTTCTACTTCACTCATACAACGTAAATTAAAACTAGGTTATAATAGAGCTGGAAGAATTATTGACCAGCTTGAAATAGCTAGAATTGTAGGTCCTTTTGAAGGAAGTAAAGCCCGTCAAGTACTAATTCGTGATGAAATGGCGTTAGAAGAAGTATTAAACCAATTAAACAATCAAAATTAAATTATGAATAAGCTAATTTATTTCCTATTTCTCTTTCCATGTGTAATATTAGCACAAGATCAAAAAGCCGAAAGTATTTTAGACCAACTAAGTGATAAGACCAAATCATACACCTCAATAGAGGCAAAATTTACTAATACTTTTTCTAGTACGGTAACAGATATTAATGAGTCACAAAGTGGAACACTATATCTGAAAGACGATGCGTATAGACTAGAAATGGAAGGACAAACAATCATTTGCGATGGAGAAACAAATTGGGTTTACCTTAAAGATGATGAAGAAGTAAATATTACAGAAATTGATGATGAAGAAAATGAAATAAACCCATCTAAAATTTTTACTATTTATGAAAATGGATACAAGTGTAAATTTGTGAGAGAAGACGGTAAAAACTATCAAATCGATTTATTTCCTATAGAAAGTGGTCCTTTTACAAAAGTAGAGTTATTCATAAACAAATCTAAGATGCAAATCAGCTCATTTACTATGATTGATAAACAAGGAAGTTATTATAAATACGTTATTGATTCATTTGTAACAAATAAAGAAATGAATAATGATTTTTTTGTGTTTAAAACTACTGATTACCCTAATGTAGATGTTATTGATTTAAGATAGTTACCTCAATAGTGTAACTTCTCCTATTTGCCGAGTCTGCTTACCTAATTCATCTTTAATCCGAACAGACCACAAATAAGTACCTGGCATTGCTAAATTTCCAACTTGGTTCTCGCCATTCCAACTTTGATTGATATCATCTATAGAAAATATAATTTCGCCCCATCTATTGGTTATAACCATAGAAAACTCTTGCAACCTATCGATATTATATCCTTTTAAACCAAAATCATCGTTTATGCCGTCTCCATCTGGGGTAAAAGATGTAGGCAAGTAAAAAATAAGCTCACTTTCAACTAATAAACTCTTAGTAACAGAGTCTGAGCAACCGTTTTCATCTTCTAAGATCAATTGTACATCGTACCAAGCTGCCGAATCAAAATAATGAATTGGTTGCCATTCATTAGAGTAAAAATCATCTCCAAAATCCCAATTAACAAAACCATCTGTTGATAAATTAACAAACTCAACCATAGGGTTTAGCGTAGTGATTTTCTCAGGATAATGATAAAAATCAGCAATTGGTTTATCAGAAAGCTTAAAAAACAAAGACTCCATATCAGAACATCCTAAATTACTGACAACAGACAATTCTATAAGGTACTCCCCTTCCTCGTTAAAGGTATAATTCAAATCAATAGCATTGATTACATCATCACCAATACGCCAAATAGAAGATTGTAGACCATCACTAGAAATGGAAGTATTGATAAATTTAACGGAATCGTATATACAAATCTCATTACTAGAAAAACTAGCTAAAGGATTAGGACTTACCAAAATATTCATTTCTACCGCAGTATAACAATTGGTTGAGCTATACTCACGCAATTGTAATATAAAATCACCAGGGTTGGAAAAAAGAACACTTATACTATCTGAAAATTGCCCTTCTATAATTTCTGCACCATCACCATAAATAAACTGCCATTCAAGCGAATTTGTTGATGAGCTCGGCACAACAGAAAAGTATTCTAGGCTATCGCTAAGACAGATTTGAAGATTTTGACAATATCCTAGAACACTTAACTTTAAGAAGAAAAGTATTAGTACTCTATGCATTCTGATTAATTAAAAATAATTGGACCTGGGTTAGGTAAATTATTGATAGTAATATTAATAGTATCAAAAGACTGACAGCCCTCTGAATCAGTTGATGTCACTGTATAAGATGTTTCCGAAGTGTTTTGAGGAACATAATCACCATTATCACCAATTACCACTGCAGGAACCCAATCATACGAACTAAATCCATCAGTAGCATCAAGAGAGATAGTTTCTCCTAAACAAATAGTAGTGGTCTCACTCCCATTAACTAATAACTCAATAGGGGTGATTTCATTGATTATTAGAGTAACATCATCTGACGCTTCACAGCCATTAGCATCGGTAATGCTTACGCTATATTCGGTATCGGCCAAATTAGGTGTTAAAGTAGTTTGATCATTAGATAGATTTGAATTAGTCCAAGTATAAGCAATAAACCCTGAGGTTGCACTAACAGTGATAGACTCTCCTAAACAAATGGTACTATCAGAAAGTGAAACTTCAACTAAAGGAAGTTCAAAAATTTCTATTTCAATACTCTCTGTTGTAGAACAGCCTCCCTCACCGATAACCTCAACCTCAAAAGTATCATCAGTAATAGCATTTGGAGTGTATGTAGATGAAGCACCAGAGATTGATGAAGGATTCCAATTGTATGTATCATAACCAGCATCAGCAGATAATAATACTGATTCACCTAAACAAATGGACATTTCTGAAGCAGATAAATTAGGTGTAGGGTTATCTATAATTTCTACATTCAAGGTCTGATCAGCCTCACAGCCGTTAAGTTCTTCCGTCAGCGTAATTGCATTATTTATTAATCCTAGAGGCGCATTAGACCAATCTACTTGAATGGAAGTGCCAGTATTAGATCCTAATATAACTCCACCTCCAGAAACACTCCAAGAGTAGTTAGAGCCAACGTTAGGTGTAATAGAATAGTTTTCTAGAGTAGAACCAAAGCACAAGGTATCAATTTGAGCGTAAGTAGCCATTGAAACCATTAATGATATAAAAATAGTTAATAGAATGTTAGTACAATTTTTCATAATGAAATAGTTTAGTTATGGGGTTTAAATTTTTAGTTTGCAACAATTGGTGGTGGTAAAACTTCAATTACGTTTACATTAACTTGAGATTGGTACGTATCACACTCCCCTGTAATACTATACGTATAAGCCCCTGAAAGGTTTACCGACGGATTAAAAAAACCTAAATAGTTTGCATTCAAAGTGGGTGACCAAACACCATTTATATCAGGATTACCGATTAATTCATAAAAGTTAATACCAACATCATCAACGCATATTTCAAGTTCATAATCACTACCAGCATTTATATTTTCTTCAATTATCGAAACATCTAAAGGATAACTTTGTTGGCATCCATTCTCATTTAAGACAGTATAAGTGTATAAACCTATCTGTTGTTCTTGAGGATTAAAAAAGCCTTGATAGCCAGAACTTAAACTTGAGGGTCCTTGCCATACGCCTGAATTGTTATTCAGATTTAGAGCACTATATAAACTTATAATTGGATCGTTATCACATAATTGTAATTCAACTGTTGGCTGACTTTCAGTATTATCTAAATTTAAAAAAACACTAGATGACTCCGTATTACATTCATCTGAAACGGTATAAATATACTCTTGTGGCATATTAACAGATGGATCAAACTGACCTAAATAACCTTGAGCAAGAGACGGATTCCAAAATCCATCATTTTGAACATCATCGCCTAAAAAATCAAATAAATTAAACTCATCAAATTCTTGACAATATATAATAGTTGTATCAGATCCAGAATTTAAATTTGAATAAATAAAAAGTGAATCGTTATAGTTTACTAACGCTGTGTCAGAGCAACAATCGCCGTTATTCCAGCCTCCAGTTTGACAATCTCCATACACATTAATACTTATAAAAAGATCTTCTGGAACACAAGATTCAGCAACAGTAGCTTGAAAAGAAAAAAATAATGGACCGGTAGATGATGATCCCCAGTCTGGAAGTCCAGTTGTATTTATAAATCTGAAACCAGGACCAAATTCTAATCCGCTTGGGAATGTATTTTCTAAGTCCCAAATCCAATATCCTGACCCATAATAATTATTGATATTTGTATTAATCGGCGTTGATATAGGACTAAGATTTGTCCAACCATTTCCTAGATTAATTTGAAAAGCGATTACCCAATTGATATTTAGTTGATAAAAATTATTTAAAGTATAATCCACTGTCACAACATCACCAATTTCATATGGACCTTCGGGACTTAAGGCATACGACTCTTGCACAACGCATTGAGCGTTAGAACATATGTATAAGCCTAGAAAAATTAAGACTAATAGATACCTCAAAACAACTAGTTATTGGTTAAAAAAATCAAAAAAGTTAAAACAAATTCAGTTTTGTTATACGTAAATGTAATAAATATGTTTCAATAGATAGTTTTCAACTACCTTATTAATATAAAATCACCAAATTTTCTAGTCACTTTTCCTAATTCATCGACTATACGAACTGACCATAAGTAACTACCAGGCATAGATTCATTTCCGTAAGATGTTTTACCATTCCATTTTGCGTTAATATCTTCAGAATAAAAGACAATTTCACCCCATCTATTGGTAATTTGAAATTGGTAATTTTGAATTTTATCTATTCTAAATCCACTTACTCCGAAGTCATCATTTAATCCGTCACCATCAGGAGTAAATGAACTTGGAAAATAGTAAATAAGATTATTTTCAACTAGTAATTGTTTAGCAATAGAATCAGCACAACCTTCATTATTTTGAATTTTCAAAATAACTTCAAACCAACCTAACGAATCGTATGTATGAATTGGTTCCCATTCATCTGAGGTTTGATTATCACCAAAATCCCACAAAATAGTATCGTCATTAGAAGATAGGTTTATGAAAGAAACCTCAGGATTTAAAATTGTAATCTTCTCTGGCTCGTAATAAAAATCAACATAAGGACGATCTGAAGGAACAAAAGTTGTGGATAATGAAGAAGAACAATTTAATACATCAACAATAGTAAGCTCAAAAATTTTACTTTCATTGTCTAGTGGATAAGTTAAGTTATAACTATCAAAACTATTGCCATCTACTAACCATGCGATACTTTGAATTGTTGTATCAACACTAGAGTTATTAGTAAAAAATACGGAGTCCTTATAACAATCTTCTACATAGCTAACGTCAAGAACAGGATTAGGATTTACTTTTATTTTAATTTGTTGAGAAGTAAAGCAATCTTCAGAACCATACTCTCTGAATTCTAAAATATAATCTTCAACAATTGGAAATGAGACTGCCAATTCTGAAGTGTTTTGACCATTTTCTATTATGGCGCCACTTCCATCAATAAAAATCCATTCTACATGATTAGTAGGACTACTAATATTAGATGAAAATTTAATATCTGAAACACCTGCACAAAGGTTTATGCTTTGGGGCATTGTCTGTGAACTATCAGAATATACCGATATTAAACTTGGAGTTGGAATACTGTTGATAGTAATATTCAATTCAGACGTTGAGTTACAGCCAAATTGGTTGGTACCTATTACTAAAAATTGATTATCACTTAGGTCAGAAGGTATATAAGTTGTTTGATTGGATAATACATTAGGAATTGACCATGTATATGTATCAAAACCTAAAGAAGCAACTAAGTCTATTTCTTCTCCAATACAAATTGTAGTGGTGTTAGTTCCGTTAACTGTTAAGTCTATTGGTGTTGACTGATTAATTACTAAATTAGCATCATCTGTAGATTTACAACCATTGATATCTGTGACTTCAACAAAATAATTTGTTTCTGTTAATTCAGGTGTTATTTGATTTGAAGTATTTAAAATAGCTGGTGTCCAATCGTAATTCACATATCCAGATGTGGAATTAACAGCTATGGACTCACCTAAACAAATAACACTATCAGAAAGAGAAACTTCAACAATAGGTAAATCAAAAATTGTAAGCTCTAAAGAGTCTGAAGAAGTACAACCACCATCTCCCGTAATCGTTATTGAGATTTGATTATCTGTTAAAGATGTAGGAGTATATATATCTGTATTAGAAGATATGATTGAAGGTGACCAATCGTAGTTAATATATCCTGCGTTAGTGTTTAAGCTTATTGATTCTCCAATACAGATTTCTGAATTATCCACAGCTAAATTTACTATAGGTAAATCATAAACAACAATTGCTAACGAATCCGAACTTGTACAACCACCTTCTCCTGTAACAGTTAGAGAAACCATATCTTCCGATGATGAGGTTGGAAAATAGACATCTGTGTTGCCAGAAATACTTGAGGGTGTCCATTCATAATTGTTATAGCCTGAATTAGCATTCACCTCTAAAGACTCTCCTAAACATATGTCCGTATCATCAATTGATAGGTTAACACTAGGCAAATCATAAATCGTAAAATCAATAGTTTCTGTAGATGAACAACCAAAGTCTGAGGTAACTATTACAGAAATTTGATTGTCTGTCAAAGAAGTAGGCACATAGATATCTGTATTGGAAGATATTGATGAAGGTGTCCAATCGTAATTGTCATAGCCAGAATTAGTATTTACACTAATGGATTCACCTATACATATTTCTGAATTGTCAATAGTGAGATTGATAACAGGTAAATCATTTACAACTATTTCAAGAGAATCAGAACTTGTACATCCACCCTCTCCAGTAACAGTAAGAAAAATCATATTTTCTGATGAAGTAGAAGGATAATAGACATCTGAATTTCCTGTAATGGTTGCAGGTGTCCATGTATAATCGTTGTAGCCCGGATTTGAAGTAAGCGTCAATGAATCATTAAAGCAAATTTCAGAAACTTCAGCAGAGAGATTCACTGTTGGGTTCTCATAAATTGTAAAGTCAATAGAATCGGTTGTT
>CAXFLH010000034.1:0-12862 GCA_964003875.1 uncultured Flavobacteriales bacterium
TTACTCTATTGCACTGGGGGTATTCGTTGCGAAAAGACTTCGGCATACCTCAAGCATCATGGTTTTAAAGATGTCAATCAATTGCATGGAGGCATCATTGATTATGCTCGACAGTTAGATGATAATGAGGACTTAGAGAATAAATTTAAAGGCAAAAACTTTGTTTTTGATGAGCGTTTGTCTGAACGCATAAGTAACGATATAATTAGCAGTTGCCATCAGTGTGGAGAGCCTTCGGATACACACGTTAATTGTAACAATGTCAATTGTAACTTATTGTTTATTCAATGCAATAGTTGTCAAGAAAAACATCAGCAATGTTGTTCTTCAGATTGTTTAGATATTATTCAATTACCTAAAGAAGAACAACAGAAATTGCGTCAAGGAATAGAAAATAAAAAGCGTTTTCATAGCCATCAAAAGGTGGATTTATCGAAGGCCTTTAAAAAATAAATTTTTTTATAACTTACTAAAAAATTAAAGTATGCCATTTTATCACAAATTGGGGAAGATACCCCACAAAAGACATACCGTTTTTTCTAAACCAGAAGGCGGCATTTATTATGAGCAATTGTTTGGGACAGTCGGCTTTGACGGTATGTCTTCTCTGCTATACCATACTCACCGACCGACAATGGTTAAAGACATCAGAGGAGCAAAAGACATTAGCCCCAAAATTGCAGTTGAAAAAAACCTGAAGTCGCTTAGTTTGAAAGGCTTTAATGTAAAGCCTACGGCCGACTATTTAGAAAGCAGAGTAGCTGTACTTATCAACAACGATTGCCACATTTCTTTGGCTGCGCCTCAGCAATCCATGACGGATTATTTTTATAAAAATGCCGATTGCGATGAAATGGTATTTGTTCACAAAGGAACAGGAACTTTACGCACCATAGTAGGTAACCTAAAGTACGGGCCTGGCGATTATCTGATGATACCTAGAGGTATGATATACGCCTTTCAATTCGACACAGAAGACAACCGACTTTTCATTGTTGAGTCAACAAGTCCAATGTATACGCCAAAGCGTTATCGTAACTGGTTTGGTCAGCTGTTAGAGCATTCTCCTTTTTGTGAGCGTGATTTACGTCAGCCTCAAGATTTAGAAACTCACGACGAATTGGGTGATTTTACCATTATGATTAAAAAAGAAGGCATGTTGCATGATTACGTTTATGCCTCCCACCCATTTGATGTTATAGGTTGGGACGGTTACAACTACCCTTATGCCTTTTCTATCCATGATTTTGAACCTATAACAGGTCGAGTACATCAACCACCACCAGTTCATCAGACTTTTGAAGCGGCTGGTTTTGTAGTGTGTTCTTTCTGTCCTCGACTTTACGATTATCACCCTGAGGCCATTCCAGCACCTTATAACCATTCGAATATTGATTCGGATGAGGTCTTGTATTATGTAGATGGCGACTTCATGAGTAGAAATCACATAGAACAAGGGCAAATCACTTTACACCCTGCCGGTATTCCTCACGGGCCACACCCTGGGGCAGCGGAGCGTAGTATCGGACAAACCGAAACGGAAGAACTGGCTGTAATGGTGGATACCTTTAAACCCCTAAAAGTAACTCAAGCAGCTATGGATTTAATAGACGGAGATTATCATCAATCTTGGTTGGACTAATAACTTATAAAACTTACAACTATGTCAGCAGATATTAAAAACCTAAAAAACCTTCAAAACACAGAATACAGTTTAAAAAAGTTGTTCGATGATGCAGAAGATTTCTTACCCTTACTCGGAACAGATTATGTGGAGTTGTATGTGGGTAATGCTAAGCAGTCGGCTCATTTCTACAAAACAGCCTTTGGCTTTCAGTCAGAAGCTTATGCTGGACTGGAAACAGGGGTAAAAGACCGTGTTTCTTATGTTTTAAAACAAGACAAAATACGATTGGTATTGACTTCTCCACTGACTGAAGGTGGGCCTATTAATGAACATATTAATAAGCACGGTGATGGCGTAAAGGTTGTTGCTCTATGGGTAGAAGATGCTACTAAGGCTTGGGAAGAAACGACTAAGCGTGGTGCAAAGTCTTTTATGGAGCCGACAGCTGAAGAAGACGACTTTGGCAAAGTGGTTCGTTCTGGTATTCATACCTATGGCGAGACAGTACACATCTTTGTAGAAAGAAAAGCCTATGATGGTGCCTTTTTACCGGGCTATAAAAAATGGGAAAGCCATTATAACCCCGCACCTACAGGACTGAAATTCATTGACCATATGGTTGGTAATGTCGATTGGGACGAGATGAATACTTGGTGTGAATTTTATGCTAAAGTGATGGGCTTTGCTCAAATCATTTCTTTCGATGATAAGGACATTTCTACCGATTATACGGCACTCATGAGTAAGGTAATGAGTAATGGTAATGGACGTATTAAATTCCCGATTAACGAACCTGCGGAAGGCAAGAAAAAATCACAAATCGAAGAGTATATTGATTTTTACAATGGGCCGGGTGTTCAGCACATTGCTGTAGCTACCGACGATATTGTCGCTACCGTTTCTGCTATGCGTGATAGAGGAGTAGAGTTTTTGTATGTTCCTGACAATTACTACGATGACTTACTAGAAAGAGTAGGGGATATCGATGAAGATGTTGAAATTCTTAAGCAACACGGTATTCTTATCGATAGAGACGATGAGGGTTATTTGTTACAATTGTTTACTAAGCCTGTTGTGGATAGACCTACTATGTTCTTCGAAATCATTCAACGTAAAGGAGCTCAATCCTTTGGTAAAGGAAATTTCAAAGCCTTATTTGAGGCTATAGAAAGAGAACAAGGGAATAGAGGAACCTTGTAAACCTCTGATTACAAATAATAAAAAAAGCCCCAATTTGGGGCTTTTTTTGTACATAAAATTTAATATTATTTTAATTTTATATTCAGCTCGTCAAGTTGGGCATTATCAATTTTTGATGGGGCATCTATCATAACGTCTCTTCCTGAGTTATTTTTTGGGAAAGCGATGAAGTCTCTAATACTTTCTTGACCACCAAAGAGTGAGCATAGTCGGTCAAAACCAAAGGCAATACCTCCGTGTGGTGGTGCGCCATATTCAAAGGCATTCATCAAAAATCCAAATTGGTCTTTGGCTTCTTCTTCCGTAAAGCCTAAGTGCTGAAACATTAATCGCTGTAATTCTTTATCGTGAATACGGATAGAACCGCCGCCCAATTCTGTGCCGTTCATCACCAAATCATAAGCATTGGCACGTACTGCACCTGGGTCAATCTCTAGCTTATCAATGTCGTGAGGTTTTGGCGAAGTGAAAGGGTGATGCATAGCGTGATAGCGTTCGCTTTCTTCGTCCCATTCTAATAAAGGGAAATCGACTACCCAAAGTGGTGCGAATTCATCGGGCTTTCTTAGTCCCAACTGTTCAGCAACTTGCAAACGCAATTCGTTCATTTGCTTACGTACCTTATCGGTTTCACCAGACAATAAGAACATTAAGTCACCAGGCTCGGCATTCATATGTTCTGCCCACTCGGCTAGGTCTTCTTGACTGAAAAATTTATCTACTGAAGATTTAAAAGTACCATCGGCATTGTATTTGCAATAGATAAGTCCTTTAGCACCAATTTGTGGTCGTTTAACATAGTCCGTCATAGCGTCCAATTGCTTACGACTCCATTCGGCACAACCTTTAGCACAAATACCAAGCACTAATTCGGCACTATCAAATACTACAAAATTATTTTGCTGAGTGACTTCATTCATTTCATTGAAGGTCATTTCAAAACGGATATCTGGCTTGTCTGAACCGTATAGACGCATAGCATCGTCATAGGTCATTCTAGGAAACTTATCCAACTCAACGCCTTTTATTTCTTTCAAGAGGTGGCGTGTTAAACCTTCAAACATATTGAGGATATCTTCTTGCTCAATGAAAGACATTTCGCAGTCTATCTGAGTAAATTCAGGTTGTCTGTCGGCTCTCAAATCTTCATCTCTAAAGCATTTTACGATTTGATAGTATTTGTCAATACCTCCGACCATAAGCAATTGCTTAAAGGTTTGGGGCGATTGAGGTAGGGCATAAAATTGACCTTCATTCATACGAGATGGCACAATAAAATCACGAGCTCCTTCAGGGGTAGATTTGATGAGGTAAGGGGTTTCTACTTCTATAAAATCTTGAGAATCAAGATACTTTCTTGTTTCCGTAGATAGTCGATGTCTTAGGACTAGATTTTCTCTGATAGGATTTCTACGAATATCTAAATAACGGTATTGCATACGCAAATCGTCACCGCCATCGGTTTGGTCTTCAATTGTAAACGGTGGTGTTTTGGCACTATTCAGCACGTTCAATTCTTGCACTTCTATTTCTATATCACCAGTTGGGATATTTTTATTTTTGCTAGAACGTTCAATGACTTTGCCACGAACCTGAATCACATATTCACGACCTAATTTTCTTGCTTGTGTGCACAAATCGGATTCCATATCCATATTAAAAGCTAGTTGAGTGATACCGTATCTATCTCTCAAATCGACAAAGGTCATTCCTCCTAAATCTCTAGTCTTTTGTACCCAGCCGCTAAGGGTTACTTCTTCTCCAATATGTCTTTGACGTAAATCGCCGCAATGATGTGTTCTTAACATTATAGTTGTTTTACAAAGCGTCAAAATTACGATAATTTTGAATTAAAAAGCTACTTTTGCTAGATGTTACAAGACCATTCTGACGACTATTTTATGAAAAAGGCTTTGGCAGAAGCTCAAAAAGCCAAAGAATTAGATGAAGTGCCGGTAGGTGCTGTAGTCGTTTGTGATAATCAAATTATTGCTCGAGCTCATAATTTTACCGAGCGACTCAACGACGTTACAGCCCATGCTGAGATGCAAGCGTTTACTGCAGCTGCCGATTATTTAGGCGGCAAGTATTTGAACGAATGCACTCTTTATGTGACTTTAGAGCCTTGCGTAATGTGTGCTGGAGCGTCTTATTGGACTCAGCTCAAAAAGATAGTTTTTGGGGCAAGTGATGAAAAACGAGGGTTTAGAGCGATGGCGGGACAGGTATTACACCCTAAGACAGAGCTAGTAGGTGGTGTAATGGAACAAGAGTGTAGCGAAATAATTCGTGATTTCTTTGTTAATAAACGCCAACTGAAGTAATTTTACACCACTAAATAAACAATTATGTATCCAGAAGAAATATGTACACCTATGCGCCTAGATTTGACCGAAGCGGGCTTTGAAGAAATGCGTAACGCTCAAGAAGTTGATGCTATACTCTCAGAAAAGAGCGGTTCTGTCTTAGTAATGATAAATTCGGTATGTGGTTGCGCTGCGGGAAATGCTCGTCCAGCTGTTAAGATTGCGGCAAAACACAGCAAAAGACCTAATAAACTAACGACTGTTTTTGCAGGACAGGATAAAGAAGCGGTAGCTAAAGTTAGAGATTACTGTTTGCCTTATCCTCCATCTTCTCCATCAATAGCTTTATTCAAAGATGGTGAGTTAGTTCACTTTATAGAAAGACATCATATAGAAGGCCGTCCAGCAGAAATGATAGCTGAAAACCTAATGCAGGCTTTTGATGAAAACTGCTAGGAGTTACTTTTTTAATACAGTAGGCACTTTGAAATAATCCGAGTCTTTATCCGGAGCATTTTTAAGTGCCTTTTCTTTAGGAAGATGTGTACCGACTTCATCTTCCCTTAGCTTATTGACTTCCTTGTTGATATACACCAAAGGTTCAATGTCATCAGTGTTTAGGGTGTTTAACTCATCCACAAAAGCTAAAATTTTATTTAAATCTTGTTCCATTTTGTTTTTAGCTTCTTGGCTAAATTCAAGCTTACTGAGTTTAGCTAGTTTTTCAATTAGTGTTTGGTCAATTTTCATATCGTATCAATTCCTTTTCAATAGTGTTAAATACTTTATTTTTTAGGTCTTCTATACTATAAATCGAGCAATCATCAATGGGTTGATGAATGGTTATTCTAGCTCTTTGCGGTCTTCCTTTCATATATTGAACAGGAAAAATCTGCTTGTTGTCGGCAAAGGTAATTGGAATTATGCTAACATTTTGTTCTACTGCCAATCTAAAAGGACCATTTTTAAATTTTCCTAAGCGTAACCTTTCTTTTACGATACCCCCCTCAGGAAAAATGACCATATTCTGACCGTCTTTTATTTTTTGTCCAGCTTGTTCAAAAGCAGCATACGAATTTCTCAAACTTGCTCGATTAACTAAAACATTAAAGCGTTTGTAATAGTATCCAAAGATAGGGTATTTACTAATAGAGGCTTTACCTATAAATGCGATAGGCTTTTTACTCAAAAAAAACATCATTGGTATATCTATTGTTGAGGTGTGATTGCTACAAAATAGATATTGTTTTTTGGGGTCTAGCTTGTATTCTTTGTTGACTTTTGGAAATATTCCACTGGCATACATCATGAATTTACTGATACGGTGCAAAAAGAAATATAGGACAGGATAGAATTTAGGACTTAGCGTCATAAAAATAGTAATCGGCAATAAAACAAGAAAGGGAATAGCAAAGCACAAAGCGAACCATAGTCGCCACAATAAACTGAGTATGCCTTTGATTATTTTCATAAGAGCAAACAAAAATAGCTAATTAGGCGGCATATTTACAGCAATTCTTATTTTTACAATCTAAAATTTAACTTATGGCAAGAGTTTTGACTGGTATACAGAGTACAGGAGTACCTCATCTTGGTAACATTCTAGGCGCAATTATTCCTGCTATAGAATTGTCTACAAATCCTACTAATGAGAGTTTGCTTTTTATTGCAGACTTACATTCTTTGACTACTATAAGAGATGCCAAGCTATTAAGGTACAACACTTATGCAACGGCTGCTACTTGGTTGGCTTTTGGCTTTGATACGTCTAAAAACATTTTTTATCGTCAATCGGATTGTACTGAAGTCTGCGAATTGACTTGGTATTTGAATTGTTTTACACCATACCCAATGTTGGCAAATGCTCATTCTTTTAAGGATAAAGCCAACAGATTATCATATGTAAATTCTGGCTTGTTTACTTATCCTGTACTAATGGCGGCAGACATTTTGATGTACGATGCAGAAATTGTGCCTGTGGGAAAAGATCAGCAACAGCATTTAGAAATGACACGAGATATTGCGGGTTCTTTTAACCATACTTACGGCGATACTTTAGTATTGCCAGAAGCTCAAATTGATGAACGTGTTATGACTATTCCTGGCACTGATGGACAAAAGATGAGTAAGTCGTACAACAATTTTATAGACATCTTTTTGCCAGAAAAGAAGTTGCGCAAACAAATTATGGGGATTGTTACTGACAGTACGCCTCTTGAAGATCCTAAAAATTGGTCTTCTTGTAATGTGTTTCAGTTGTATCAGCTAATGGGTTCTGATTCTCAAATTGCTGAGCTGAAAGCCCAATACGAAGGCGGTAATTTCGGTTATGGTCATGCCAAACAAGCCTTGTATGAGCTTATTTTGGAACGTTTTTCAAAAGAAAGAGAACGCTTCGATTATTTGATGCAAAATACCAACGAGATAGAGTCTGAGTTGTTAAATGGGGCAGAAAAAGCCAAAGTTATTGCCCAGTCGGTTCTTAAGAGAGTCAGAAAAAAGGTAGGCTATTAATGGTGAGTTAAAACAGCTGTTTTTTATTATAAGTATTCTATTATTTAACCTCTAATCCGAACTTCTTTCTGTATTTTCTGTTGAGGACTTTTTGCTTGTTGTCTAAGTCAATAGCTTGACCTTTAATGAAAGCGTATTTCACCTCATTGCCCATCATATCCAAAGCATCGCCTTTAGAAATAAAGAAGGTAGCGTCCATACCACTTTTTATCTGACCAATATGCTCGTCAATTCCCAAAATTTCGGCAGTATTTAGTGTCAATGCTTTAACGGCTTCTTCGTAGGGCAAGCCGTGTGCTACGGCCGTACCAGCAGAAAACGGTAGGTTACGTTGTCCCATAGCTTCCATATCTCCTTGATAGCAAAAGGCAAATTTAACACCAGCCTTGTATAAAATAGAGGCTTGTTTGTAAGGCACATCAACTCCTGTGCTTTCAGTGGCAGGTAGTCGATGGATACGGTCTAATATAACAGGAATGTCATTTTCTTTTAAGAAAGCAGCCATTTTATGAGCTTCTCTAGCCCCAACAATTGCCATATGTTTGACTCCCATTTTTTTGGCAAATAAAATGGCATCTGTCATTTCTCTTTGCAAATTGGCATGTATATAAAGTCTTTTTTCTCCACTAAAAAGTCCTTGCATAGCCATCATAGGTAAATCATTAACGGTGCTTTTGCTATCATAAAAACTCTTACTTTTTACAAAGTAATCCTCCATTTCTTGGCATTGCATATCGTATTCTTCCGTCTTTTTGATGTCGCCAGGTTCAGCCCACCAGCCTGTTTGCACGAAGTAAGGAGGCCAATTGAGGTGTATGCCATCGTCGGCTTTTAATACAGCATCTTCCCAGTTCCAACCGTCTAATTTCATCACTGAGGAGCTTCCCGTAATACGTCCGCCTTGTGGTGCAATCTGAGCCAACAAAACCCCATTGCTTCTAATGGTAGGGATAATAACACTTTCGGCATTGTAGGCTATCAACGATCGCACATGTGGTTTGAATGTTCCTGTTTCTCGGTAATCATTAGTCGCTCTAACGGCACTAATTTCAGTGATACCTAAGGTCGTATTAGTAGCTATAAAAGCAGGGTAAACGTGATGGTCATATATGTGTATGATGGTATCAAAAGCTTGAGGGTTAATGCGAATAGTTTTAGCATTAGCCACCATTTCGAATTTGCCATTATTGACTGATATAGCCGAAACATCGATAAATTCTCCATTGCCAAGATGAGCTTTGCCACCTAGGTATAAAATGTTTTGCCCAAAACCGATTAGTGGAGCAAAAAGTAGTGTTAAAAGAAAATGTTTCATGTTGTATTTTTTAGTGTTGATGATTGTCATGTTTACCGTCTTCAAAAGTGTCGCAATGGTAGTGAATGCGTTGTTCTGCTTTTACTACTTGGGTAGGTTTTCCTGCTTTTTTGTCGCTCAGCATTTTCTGTATGAGTCTTGCACGTTCTTGGGTGTTACGTTGTCTTAGCTCTAAGTCTTTTTCAGCATCAAAGTAACAACGCCCATCGACATAGGTTTGTTGTACTTTTGCATAAACCGATAAGGGATTGTCAGTCCAAAGTACGATATCGGCATCTTTGCCAGATTTGATACTGCCTACTCTATGGTCTAGGTGCAATAATTTAGCAGGGTTGAGTGTAACCATTTTCCAAGCTTCTTCTTGGCTAACACCTCCGTATTTAACGGCTTTAGCCGCTTCTTGATTAAGTCGTCTTGCCATTTCAGCATCATCAGAGTTTATGGCAGTAACAACACCCATATCGGCAAGTATAGAGGCATTGTGTGGTATAGCGTCATTGACCTCAAACTTATAAGCCCACCAATCTGAAAAGGTAGATGCCCCAGCACCGTGTTCTTTCATCTTGTCAGCCACCTTATAGCCTTCCAAAATGTGGGTAAAGGTATTCAAGGTAAAGCCCATAGAATCGGCTACATGCATTAGCATATTAATCTCTGATTGTACGTAAGAGTGGCAAGTGATAAAGCGTTCGCTATTTAGGATTTCTACTAAGATATTCATCTCTAAATCTTCTCTTGGAGCTTGGGTTCTTCTTTTTTCTGACAAGGACAAGGCGTTATAGTTTTGCCACTCTTTTTCGTATGCCCTTGCTCGCATAAAGTGGTCGTAAAACACTTGTTCTACTCCCATTCGTGTTTGTGGGAATCGAATACGCTCGTAATCGCCCCAATTGGATTGCTTAACGTTTTCGCCCAAGGCAAATTTGATAAAACCATCAGCACCTTCAAACTTCATTTGGTCAGGGCTACTTCCCCAACGGAATTTGATGATACCAGACTGTCCACCGATGGGATTAGCAGAGCCGTGAAGTAATTGAGCTGTAGTCACACCTCCAGAAAGTTGACGGTATATGTTAATGTCGTCTGAGTTTATGACATTAGCGATGCTTACTTCGGCACTACTCGCTTGAGAACCTTCGTTGACACCACGACTAATTGCTATATGAGAATGTTCGTCTATGATACCTGAGGTGAGGTGCATACCCTTAGCATCTATTTCTTGGAAACTCTCTTTTTTGAATATTTCTTCAGCAACTATACCGACTCCTACTTTGACAATTTTACCTTGTGAAATGGCTACATCAGCTTGGTCAATAGTACCCACATCTTCGTTAGTCCAAACGGTAGCATTTTTAAAGATAATGTTATCTTGTGTTGGTTGTTGTTGCCAACCGTATGCCATATTTGGAAACCATGTTTCGCCGTACTGTGGAATATGTGGGGTATCTTCTTCAACTTCGTCTAGTTCTTCAAAGGCTTCAATAAGTTGCGCCGACCAATCGAATGTTTGACCTTTAGGATTTACTCCTGTTCCAACAAGTGTTTGTTTTTCTTTCAAGACGTTAATTCGATATACTCCATCATCGGTTTCGTATTGTAAGTTGAGGTGAGGGCCTTCTTGGGTTAATTTTACTTTGAAATCTAGGGAGTCTATGTGGAGTTTCCCACTATACTTTTCTAACGAGCCACTAATTTTAAGGGTATCATTTTCAGAGCTGAGGTAGTTTCCTCTAAAATCAATACTTTTTGGCGTATTGATGGCGTACTCTTTTCCTTGTATCCAATTACTAATGAGCTCAGCGTCTTCAAAGATGGGCGCAGAACTAACGATGAAGTTAGCTAACTTTCCTTTTTCTAGTGTGCCTAATCTATGGCTCATTTCTATCATTTCAGCGGGATTGATTGTTAGAGCTGCTAGGGCGTCACTTTCGCTCAAACCGTGCTCAATAGCGGTCTTTACTTTATCCAAAAACTGACTTTTCTTTTTCAGCTTAGAGCTAGTAAATGCTACGAATAAATCGTTGTCAAAAAGTACTGCTGGATTGGTTGGGGCTAATTCCCAATGTTTCATTTTCTTGAGAGATACCATATCTGCAGCTTGTGGATTGCTAACGTCATAAGCATCTGGAAAATTTAATGGAATAACCATAGAAAAATTAGTATTGACTAGCTCATTTATTCGCTGATATTCATCGCCATTACCCACGACATAATAGTCTATCTCAAATTCATCGGCTATCTTATGAATTCTAAAAATATCTAGCTTATCCCTAACTTCAAAAAATTGTGGGTAGTCTTGCAGTTCGTTCCAAGCTTCTAGAGAACGGTTGTATTCTTTGTCTTGCCCTTGAGCATACCATTCGGCGTCAAGATAACTTTGGTGAAGTAGAGCTAATGTTCCCATTAATGAGCTCGGGTATTTTTGTCTTGATGTCCCCTTACTCAAAGAATAGTGAGCACTCGCTTTACCTTTCAAGACGCTTTTGTTTTCAGAACCATCTGCCAGTGTGGTTAATAAACCACTACCTCTGGCGATACCATTATTTTGATGGCTTAGTACCACGCCAAAACCTGCTGAACGGTAGCTGTCGGCCTCATTTTCATCGTAAGCAAAAAGGCTATTAGCATTGAATTCAGGGTGTATGGCTTCATTCCAACCAGCACCACTTTTAGTGTTACTTTTATATTGTGGTGAGGGTTTCCACTTGACTTTTTTAGGCTCTTCTATACCGTAGTTTGCATTTAAATCTATGAAAGATGGGTAAATGTATTTGCCCTTCATATTGTGCACGATAGCCCCTTGCGGAATTGTGGTATCAGCATCGGCTCTAAGGATCACATCACCTTTTATGATGAGTGTTCCATTTTGGATACGTTGCTGGGGAGAAACAACTAAAGTTGCATTGATAAAAGCATGAGTAGATTCGTAACTATTAACGACTCCATTTACAGGAAACGTATGTTGTGCTAGAGCCGATAAAGCAAAGCTTAAGCTAGTAAAAACGATTAAAAGATACTTCATTGTTAATTGTTAATTTTAGGGTGTTAAATTACAAATTACTGACGGATATAATTCCTTACCTTTGCCAAAAATTAATTTTATGTACATCGGACTATTACATTTACATTCTAACTTACCTTTTATACTTTTATTATTGATTGGTGCTGTATTGGTAAAATCTTTAATCGGTTGGACACAATCCTCTCCATTTGATAAATTATCCAATAAATTGGTGTTGTTTGCCATGATAACAGCGCATATTCAATGGGTGGTTGGTGCTATACTCTATTTTATTAGCCCTAATGTCAAAAGTTTAGGCCAAGCAATGGGAGACTCTCTTTCTCGTTTGTATGCTTTGGAGCACCCTTTGATGATGACTATTGCTTTAGTCTTGCTAACTGTGGCACGCTCTAAGTCTAAAAAATCTGAAGATGCTAGTAACCATCGTAGAACTTTCATATTATTTGCTATTGCGACACTTTGTATAGTGTGGTCTTTACCTCCAAGTTGGTTATAATATGAGTCAAAAGCTTACTCACGATTTTGTTGAGGAAAGAGCCGTTTTGGTAGGTTTGATAACCAATGACCAGAACGAAAGTCAAGCCAAAGAGTACTTGGAAGAATTGGACTTTTTAGCTCATACTGCAGGGGCAATTGCAGTAAAACATTTCACTCAAAAATTAGCTGTTGCTAACCCTAAAACATTTGTTGGAAAAGGCAAACTCACAGAGATCAAACGCTTTATCAAAGATGAAGACATTCAGTTGGTTATTTTTGACGATGAACTCGGGCCTTCTCAGCTTAGAAATATTGAAAAAGAATTAGAATGCAAAATATTAGATAGGAGCAATCTTATTCTCGATATTTTTGCTTCAAGAGCACGAACTGCTCATTCTCGC
>CAXFLH010000035.1:0-12821 GCA_964003875.1 uncultured Flavobacteriales bacterium
TTCAACTTTATTTTCGGTAATGTGCTTGTAGATAGCTTCTTGAAGTAATTTATTCACTTCGTCTATCAATACGGATTTACCAATCATTTTTTTGACCTGACCCATCGGCACTTTACCCTTACGAAAACCAGGGATACTAGCCGTCTTTCTGTAATTGATAATAACCTCTTGTACTTTAGCTTCATAATCTTTTGCCGAAACTTCTACTTTAAGTTTAGCGTTCAAATCATCTAAGCTCTCTTGCGTGATATTCATATTTGCTCTATTTTTTGAAGTCAGCTAAAGTAGTCATTTTCTGTACAATAGCACACAACTGTTTCAATCAATTAAATTTGCTGAAATTTCTTAATATTTGTAATAGAACATAAAACTAAAATTATAAAAAGATTACTTATATTGATTAGCTATCATTTTCGATAAAATCTTGTTCACAAAATAATACCAATATAATGTTATAGGGCGGCATAGTTTAAATCAAAAAATCCAAGAACAATAATAAATCTTAGTTCATACTATTCAATTCTGCTTTGATGAAGTCGGCTAACTCTTTGACGTAATCTTGTGAGAAATTAAACTCTATACCTGCTGCTTGGTAAAGCTCTCCAATGGATTTGGTGTAGCCTAATTTTAAAGCTGCATCGTAGTTATCTAAGGCGGTGTTTCCTAGCTGTTTGTAACTTCTCCACATAGCGATTGCGCCCAATTGTGCCATACCATATTCTATATAATAAAAAGGCACTTCGTACAAATGTAATTGTCGTTGCCATATGTTCTGATGAGCTATTTCATGACCGTCCCAATTGACTAATGAACTACTTAAGTCAGACATAATGTTTTTCCATTCGGCACGTCTTTCATCTGCTGTATGCGGAGTAGTATAAATCCATTGTTGGAATTTGTCAATAGCTGCAATCCAAGGTAAACCTTCCAAAACCTTTTGCATTTGTTCTTTCTTTGCCCTATTGAGTTCTTCTTGGTTGTCGTAAAACTCATCCCATGTATCCATAGATATTAGCTCCATAGACATAGAAGCTAGTTCAGCCACTTCTGAAGGAACGCTTTTGAAGTCAGCTAAAGGTAAATCTCTACTTAAAAAAGAATGGATAGCGTGTCCTCCTTCGTGCACCATCGTCACCAAATCTCTTTGCGAACCCACAGCATTCATATAAATAAAAGGAACACCTATTTCGTACAAAGGATAATTAAATCCACCAGGAGCTTTGCCCTCTTTAGATTCTAAATCCAAATGCTTCATGGCCTTCATAGTTCTTAAACACTCGCCATAATACGGACGTAAACGCTCAAAACAACGGATAGATTTATTGATTAAATCTTCGCCGCCTTCAAAAGGTTTTAGAGGAGCTTTTCCGCTTGCATCAACTGAGGTATCCCAAGGCTTATAATTTCCTAATCCCATCTTTTCCATTCGGCTTTTGTCAAAGTCTTCAATAATGGGTACTATCTCTTTAGCTATGGAATTATGAAAAGCATAACAATCTGCCGGGGTATAATCGAAACGACCCATAGCTGCAAATTTGTAATCTCTATAATTTTCAAAACCAGCATTTTTAGCAATCTGCTGACGTAGTGCTATCAGTTCGTCAAATAATTGGTCAAGAGCATCAACATCTTGCAATCGTCTATTATTGATAATATTAAACACTTCTTCACGCTTTTCTCTATTTGTTTCCTTCAAAAACTGAGCTGCTTTTTGCATAGTCATTTTTTGACCGTCTATTTCCACTGTCATCTTAGCTGCAATAGCACCATACTCTTGTTGCTTGGTTTCCATTTCAACCATCAAAGGAATATTTTCATCTCTATATATTTCGATAGCTTTTTGCAAACCTCTAAGGTAGATACGGTATTTTTCATTGTCCAATTCTTTCAAATATATACTGCTATTGAGTTTTACGTTTAATTGATGAGAAAAAGGGGCTACTTTTGGAGATATCTCTTGAATCCAAAAAGCAAAATCTTTAGCTAATTTTTGGTCTGTGGTATCAATATTCATCTTTATGTATCTCCAAGCCTGTTCTTCCTCCAAAACAGATTCTAACTCACTCCTATTCAGCATCCATTGCTCCAAGTCAGTTACAGAATTAATCTCTCTATCCAATAAAGATTTAAAATAAACTTCAATTTTTTCCCAACTGTCAACCATTAAATTTTCATCAATAAATTGTCTTTTTGGACGAGTCGGTATTTTTGCATTATTACTTTCCATAATGGTTTTATTTATCTTTTTTAACTTCTTTTTTAGCAGTTTCTTTTTTAGGTATTTCTATCAAGCCTTGTTCTTGCAAGATATTGTACCATTGTGCTAATTTTTTAATATCAGAATGATAAACTTGGTCTTCATCAAATTCAGGCAAAACGGCTCTCATCCAAGTAAACATTTCATCTTTTGGCGACTTGTGATTTATACAAGCTCCACCACTCTCTTTAACAGCAATAGTATCAAAAATATCACTTAATGGCACTGTATCAGAATAGGTATATATGCCAATATCTTCTAAAGCACTAACTTGATGAGAAGCGTAAAGTGGCATTCTCTTTTTATCAATTAATGACTCCACAACAATGGTGTTTTTGGCTTGACTTATCATCTTGAAAAGACCTGGTTTTCCAGCAATGGATAAAATTCCTTCTAAGTTCATAATGTAAAAATTAGGGAAGCAAAGCTACACTTTTCACATTAGGGGTGCAATAATTAAAATCTAATTTTGATATTCTGGAATTTCCTTTAAGAAATCAAAAGATGCTTTATCATAATTCATTTGACAGCAATAGTGCTCTAAGCCATTAGAAACCATCAAATAGGGTACTTTTAAATCAAAATTATAACGTGCTATTTGCTCAAAAACCTTTTGGCTAATCTTGACACTTGGGGCTTTACATTCTACTATAACTTTAGGTTTACCTGACGTATCAAAACAAACGATATCGGCACGTTTTTTCATACCGTTATACACCAATGCATGCTCTATAGACATCAAGGAAACGGGATATTTTTTATAGCCATTTAAGTAATGTACCAAATTTTGTCTTACCCACTCCTCGGGTGTCAGTTTGATGTATTTTTTTCTAACTTCATCAAAAATATATTCGGAACCTTCAATCCGTTTAAGTTTGAAGTCGTATTTTGGCAGGTTTAAATTAACTAGCATAGTAATAGCACAAAGAAATGAATTTTGAAGCAATCCTTTCGGACTTAAAAGCAAAAAAATATCAGCCCGTGTATTTTCTAATGGGTGAAGAGAGCTATTATATAGACTACATCAGTGATTACATCACTAGCGAAGTACTTAACGACACAGAAAAAGAATTTAATCAAACGGTACTGTATGCTAAAGATATTGATGTTCAAACTGTAATTTCTACTGCCAAACAATTTCCGTTTATGGGTGAACGAATGGTAGTTATTGTCAAAGAGGCTCAGCAACTCAAAAAAATAGAACAGCTAGAGAACTACCTCAACAACCCTCAAGAATCAACCATTCTTGTTTTTTGTCACAAATACAAATCTCTAGATAAACGCAAAAGCATTTACAAAACCTTATCTAAAAAAGCAGTCCTTTTTGAAAGTAAGAAATTGTACGACAATCAAGTTCCTGCGTGGATAGTAAACTACCTCTCCTCCAAGCAATACAAGATTGGGCACAAGGCTTCTCACCTAATCGCTGAATATTTAGGAAACGATTTAAATAAAGTCAGCAACGAACTAGATAAACTAATGATAATTACACCAACCAATAGTGAAATAACGGCGGAAAGTATTGAAACAAATATCGGCATCAGTAAAGACTACAACAATTTTGAATTGACTAATGCACTAGCTAAAAAGGATATTCTAAAATCTAATCGTATTGCCAACTTTTTTGCTCAAAACCCCAAAGACAATCCCCTAGTTGTTAGCGTTGGCGTCATTTTCAATTTCTTCCAAAAAGTGCTGTTGTACCATACTCTAACTGATAAATCGAGCAATAATGCAGCACGAGTGCTGAAAGTAAACCCTTACTTCATTAAAGATTATCAAATGGCAGCCAGAAATTACAGCAAAAGAAAATCTATGGATATTATTGGACTGTGCAGAACTTACGATATGAAATCCAAAGGCGTTGATAATTATTCCATAAATGACGGTGAATTGTTAAAAGAATTTTTGTTCAAAATTCTGCATTAAAAACAATACCTTTGCCTCCTCAAATTGATTGATGAAAACTAAACTAACTTTTCTACTATTACTCTTTGCTCAACTTACGCTTTTTGCTCAAAAAGGTAGCGTTAGAGGCTTCGTATACGACAAAGAAAACGGAGAGCCTATTATGTTCTGTAATGTAATTATAGAAGGTAAGTCGATAGGAGCATCTACGGATGTTAATGGTTTCTTTAACATCACCAATGTACCAGTAGGAAATCACACTTTATTCGTTACCTACATAGGTTACGACACCCTACGTCAAGAAATCACACTAAAAGACAAACAAATACTTAACCGAAAGTTAGAAATTTCACCCTCATCAGTACAGATAGAAACCGTGACAGTATCTGCCGACAGGCAAGAAATGAAAACTGAAGTAAAGGTATCTGTTACCAAGATTACCCCAAAAGATATTAAGCTAATCCCTGCTATTGGTGGCGAACCCGATTTAGCCCAATACCTTCAAGTTTTGCCTGGTGTAGTATTTACTGGCGACCAAGGAGGACAACTATATATAAGAGGAGGTTCACCCATACAAAACAAAGTTTTACTCGATGGTATGATTGTTTACAACCCCTTTCACTCCATTGGTTTGTTCTCTGTATTCGATACGGATTTAATTAGAAATGCCGACATATATACTGGTGGCTTTGGAGCACAATATGGTGGACGTATTTCTTCCATTATGGACATCACTACCAAAGACGGTAACAAAAATAGATTGGCCGGTAAAGTATCAACTAATAGCTTTGGTAGTAAGCTAATGCTGGAAGGTCCTTTCTTTAAAAAAGGTGGCAATGCTTCTTTCATACTTTCAGCCAAAACATCTTATCTTGATAAAAGCTCAAAACTACTTTACACCTACATAGATACGGCTGGTTTGCCATACAGTTATACCGATTTATACGGTAAAATTTCTGTCAATAGTAGTAACGGAAGCAAGTGGAGCATGTTTGGCTATAACTATAGAGACAAGGTAAGTTATAGAGACGTATCCAATCTAGGTTGGAATTCAGGAGGTATCGGTAGTAACTTCATACTTGTACCCTCAGGAACGTCAACAATAATAGAAGGTACATTTGCTTATTCCTCCTATCTCATTCGTCTGGAAGAAGCTATATTAAACCCTAGACAAAGTGGGGTCAATGGCTTTAACTTAGGGCTGAACTTTACGAGTTTCAATAACGAGAATGAATTGCAATATGGACTTGAAGTTTTAGGGTATCAAACTGATTTTGACTTCACCAATGCTACTGGTTTAAAAACGGAGCAAAAAGAAAATTCAACTGAATTATCAGGTTTTTTAAGATATAAAATCAAAACCCAAAAACTAATCATAGAGCCTGGGGTTAGAATTTACAAATACAATTCTTTAGGCGCTACCTTTGAACCTAGAATAGGTGCAAAATTTCTAGCTACTGACAATCTGCGTTTAAAATTAGCAGCAGGAAGATATTCTCAAAATTTGGTGAGCACCAACTCGGACCAAGATGTAGTGAACTTATTTTATGGTTTCCTTTCTGCTCCAGACAATCTACCCGATGAATTTAAAGGCGAAGAAATCGTCAATGGATTACAATTGGCAAACCACCTAATTCTTGGTTTAGAATATGACATCTCCTCAAAGATTGACTTTAACCTAGAAGGCTACATCAAAGACTTTACCCAACTGACGAACATCAACAAAGAAAAAATTACCCTATCTGACCCAGACTTTATCATAGAAGAAGGATTAGCAAAAGGGGTTGATGTTGTACTAAAATATAATGACCCTAAATTCTATTTTTGGTTGGTTTACTCCCTTGGTCACATCACTAGGACAGGAGAAGATATAGAATATAACCCACACTTCGATAGAAGACACAACATAAACTTAGTCAGTACTTATAAGTTTGGTGCAGAAAACAATTGGAGTTTTGATGCCCGTTGGAATATCGGTTCAGGCTTTCCTTTTACCCAAACGCAAGGCTTCTACCCCTCACTTGACTTTTCTGATGGTATAAATACCAACTACACATTAGAGAATGGCGAGTTAGGGATTATATATGCGGGGCTAAATCAAGGTAGATTACCTTGGTATCATCGCTTGGATATTGCATTAAAAAAACAACAGAAATTGAGTAAATACTCTACTTTCGAATGGAATGTTGGGGTTACTAATGTGTACAATAGAGAAAATATATTTTATTTCAACAGAATAGAATATAAACGAGTTAACCAATTACCATTTATGCCTAGTGTAGGCTTGAGTTTAACTTTTTAAAAAAAATCTATTTTCATCTTAGATTTTCTTTTAATTTCGCAAACAAGTAAATTTATATCAAATACCTAATTCTAAAATGAGTAAATCCTCCCCAACTAAGTATATTTTTGTTACAGGGGGAGTTACCTCTTCACTCGGAAAAGGAATTGTATCAGCATCCATAGGTAAGTTATTAGAAGCTAGAGGCTATTCAGTAAGCATTCAAAAACTAGACCCTTACATCAATGTAGATCCGGGTACTATGAATCCTTACGAACATGGTGAATGTTTTGTGACTGATGATGGTGCCGAAACAGACTTAGATTTAGGTCATTACGAACGTTTTTTATCTTCAACCACTTCTCAAGCCAATAACGTAACTACGGGTAGAATTTACCAATCCGTTATCGATAAAGAAAGACGTGGCGATTACTTAGGTAAAACCGTTCAAGTTATACCTCACATCACCAACGAGATAAAAGAGCACATTCAGATTCTTGGTGAAACTGGTCAGTATGACATTGTCATCACAGAAATTGGTGGTACAGTAGGAGATATAGAATCTTTACCATTTATAGAAGCTGTACGACAGTTAAGATGGGAAATGGATTCTAATGCCATTAACATTCATTTAACCTTAGTTCCATTCCTTTCGGCAGCTGGGGAATTAAAAACAAAGCCTACTCAAAACTCAGTTAAAAAGTTAAGAGAATTGGGGCTTCAACCCGATATTTTGGTTTGTCGTACTGAACACCACTTAGGCTCTGAAATTAAAAGGAAAATAGCTCAATTCTGTAATGTAGAAAGAGATGCAGTTATTGAGTCTATGGACGCTGAAAGCATATATCACGTACCTTTACTTATGCAATCAGAAATGCTAGACAAAGTAGCACTAAGAAAGCTAGGTCTAAAAGACGAAACCCATGTTTCTTTACACATCTGGAACGACTTTTTATCACGACTAAAAAATCCTACTTCAGAAGTAAAAATTGCGGTTGTAGGAAAGTATGTCGAACTTCAAGACGCTTACAAATCCATTGCTGAGGCATTCATACATAGTGGAGCTGCCAACCAGTGCAAAGTCAAGGTATCTTGGATACAATCCGAAGAAATTGATTCCTCTAAAGCTAAAGAAAAGCTAGAGCAATATGATGGAATATTAGTAGCACCAGGTTTTGGCGATAGAGGTATAGAAGGAAAAATTGAAGCTGTCAAATATGCCAGAACTGAAAAAGTGCCATTCTTCGGAATTTGTTTAGGAATGCAATGCGCAGTAATAGAATATGCTAGAAGCGTACTGAATTTAGCAGATGCACATACCACAGAAATTAACCCCAATACTTCAAATCCCGTTATTGACTTGATGGATCATCAAAAAAAGGTGACCGAAAAAGGTGGTACAATGCGTTTGGGGGCTTATTCATGCCAGGTTGAGGAAGATTCAAAAGCTTTTGAGTGTTATCAAAAAGTAAATATCAAAGAACGACACAGACATCGTTATGAATTCAATAACGATTACAAAGAAAAACTAGAGTCGGCAGGTATGAAAACTACAGGATTAAATCCTGAATCTAACCTTGTTGAAATTATAGAAATTGCTGAACACCCATGGTTTGTTGGTGTCCAATTTCACCCAGAATACAAAAGTACCGTAGCAAATCCACAACCCTTATTTGTAGGATTTATCGCTGCAGCAATAACCTATTCAAAACAACACTAAACAATGGACAGAAATTCCATAACAGGCGTCATTTTAATTGTATTAATAGTAGTAGGCTACAATGCCCTATTCCCACCAGTAATTGAAGTAGAAGCAGAAACATCTGACAACAACAACACTACCGTTATTGTAGAAGAAGAAGCTACTGTTAATGAAGAATTGAATACTAGTATTGTTTCAGACACTACTGAACTCAATGATTTACACCAACGTACATATGGTGTATTTGCTCCGTCGGCACAAGGTAGCGATGAAGATATCATTATTGAAAATGATGTCTTGAAATTATCCATTTCACCTAAAGGTGGACGAATAGTTTCGGCTATTTTGAAAGACTATCAAACTACTGATTCTTTGCCCCTAAATCTTGTCGATAGAGATTCTTCGGCCTTTAATATCACATTCTTTTCTGAAGGAAATCGTATCATTAATACCCAAGACTTATATTTCAAATCAGTAGATAAATCAGACCGTTCTGTCGCTATGCGCATGATGGCGTCTAATGGTGGATATTTGGAATACGTCTACCAACTCAATGACGGCGATTACATGATGGACTTCAATGTAAATTCTGTTGGTTTAGAGAAAATTATCCCTACCAATCGCAATGATTTAGAGTTAAAATGGTCTATCAATTTGCCGAGTACAGAAAAGAGTATAGAAAATGAAAGAATGTATTCAACAGTATACTTCAAATACCTCAACGATGAAGTAGATTACCTTTCAGAAACTAAAGATGATGAGGAAAGTTTAGAAGGAAAAGCCCAGTGGATTGGACTAAAGCACCAATTCTTTAGCTCAGTACTTATCAATAATGACGGCTTCGAAAAACCGACCTTAGTAAAAACCACAACTAAAGAAAGCTCGACGAATTTTGTGAAAAATCTTGAGGTAGAAACTCAATTGGCATACAATCATAATTCTAGAGAAAGTATACCCTTAAAATTGTACTTAGGTCCAAACCACTACGAGACGCTTTCAGCTTACAATATGGATTTGGAAAGAATGATACCTTTAGGTTGGGGCATCTTCAGATGGGTTAATAAATATGCTGTTATTCCTATTTTTAATTGGCTAGACAACAGTATCACTAATTACGGCATCATCATTTTAATAATGACTTTCATCATTAAGATGGCTCTAGCACCATTTACATTGAAAGCTTACAAATCACAAGCTAAAATGAAGGTTCTAAAACCTGAAATTGATAAAATTACCGAAAAGCACAAGGATAAAGATCCGATGAAATCCCAACAAGCGACTATGGCACTTTACAAAAAAGCTGGAGTTAACCCTCTTGGAGGTTGTGTCCCTATGCTGTTACAGATGCCTATTTTATTTGCATTGTTCCGTTTCTTCCCCGCTAGTATAGAACTTCGTCAAAAATCCTTTTTGTGGGCAACGGATTTATCTACCTACGATTCAGTTCTAGATTTACCGTTTGAGATTCCATTTTATGGTGACCATGTTAGTTTGTTTACTCTACTTATGACTATTTCTACATTGTTATATACTAGAATGAATAGTCAGATGAGTGGGCCGCAAATGGCACAAATGAAGTGGATGATGTACCTCATGCCAATCATGTTCTTAGGCTTCTTTAACAATTATGCTGCCGGATTGAGTTATTACTATTTCTTAGCTAATATGGTAACCTTTGGACAGCAATTTGTAATGAGAAAATATTTCATTAACGAAGATGCAATTTTGGCTCAAATAGAGAATAACAAGAAAAAGCCTGTTAAGAAATCTAAATTCCAAAAGCGTTTGGAAGATATGGCTAAGAAACAACAAGAAGCTGCCAATAAAAGAAGGTAATTTAGGAGATTAAATCTAAAAACATCTGCATCGATTTTCTTTTCTCATCAGTCAAATCGTAATTTATCACTTCTGTGAGGTATTTCATTTTATCAATTTGAGTATCGAAAGCATCTGACTTTTCTGATAAAGCTAAGTCCAAATTAGAAATACCGTATTGTAAAGCTGAAGAAAAGGCTTTTTTGAAAGACGAATCTAGAGGTTTATTACTCACCCAACATGCAAATACAAAAGGCAATCCACTGAATTTTTTCCATTCTTCAGATAAATCATATGCAAATGGAAAACTATCTCTGTAATTGTAAGCCCTATCTCCGATTATGACACCAGCCGTATTACCCTTAATATTGGACTCGAAATCTACAGCGGATGTTTTAAAATTAGGTTGGATTTTCCAAAAGTGCTTAGATAATAATTGAACGAGTGCATTTGAAGTCATAGAATGATAATCCAATAATATGGTGTCAATCTGTTTTAGAGGCACTTCACTAAATAAGCAAACAGTCTGCACTAACCCATCTGAAGAAATACAATAAGGACTTACTATATCAGCATAATCTAGAGTAGGAATAACTGCAACAGGCAATAAGGCTAAGTCTACCTCATTATTTAATAACTTTTGCCCACATACCGAAGGAATTTCTAGTGATAAATCTACTTCTATGCCACTATTTTCTAAACCATAAACAAATGGAATACTATTTAAGTACGAAACTGAACAAACTTTCAAAATATACTTGTATTGTTAAATAAAATTCTCGAATGAGATAAAAGCAAACAACTAGCTTTAGAACTAAACCACCAATAAAACCAATCAAAGCACCAGATGCAATTTTAATGACTTTTATAATATCATCTTTTTCGTCTAAATAAGCACCAATTAATGCTCCAATAAAAGGACCAACAATAAAACCCATAGGTATTGGGACAAATATCCCAACGAATAAGCCTATCATAGTTCCGTTCACAGCTTTTTTAGTCCCTCCGAATTTTTTGACGCCATATATCTGTAACCAAAAATCAGCGATAGTTACTAAAACCACTATTCCAGCCCACTGCCAAAGAAATTCATCTGAACATTTGTAATCTGTAAAAGCAGTAAGAATTAATAAGGCAATATATGCTAGTGGAGGACCTGGAACAACAGGAACAAAACAACCTAATAGTCCGACTATTAGTAAAATAGCACAAATAATGATAATGAGAGTTGTCATGGTGCAAAAATACGAATTTACAATCGGAAAAATCAGAAATTAAAGCTGCTTATATGACTATATTTTATTAAACTTGCTAAACTATTCACTAGACTAAAATTTACTATGAAAAAAATAGCATTACTATTGAGTCTATTTTCTGTTTTCACAGTCAATGCTCAATTCAGTTTTACAGATGATTTTGAAAGTTATACTGTTGGTGACTACATCGCTGCAGCAGACACCCTTTGGGTAGTGTGGCCCGCTGCAGGTGCTCAAGACGTTCAAGTTACCGATAACAATGCTTTTAGTGGCTCAAACTCTATTTATCTAAATTCTACTGCAGCTACAGGTGGCGGTCCACAAGATGTAGTACTTGAATTTGGAGAACTTTTTGATGAAGGTGACTTTATGCTTTCTGCAAACTTTTACGTCAATAATAATACAGGAGGGTATTTCAATTTTCAAGCTGAAACTACTATTGGAGAAACTTGGTCTATGGACTGCTTTATGAATAATGACGGTAGCATAGAGTTTTCAACAGGTGGTGGTGGCACTGTATTTTTAGAAAGCACCTACCCCTTTGACACTTGGTTTAACATAACAATGAATATCAACTTGACCTTAAATCAGTGGCAAGTTATGATAGATAACCAAGTAGTAGGTACTTTTGAAAACACGATTAATCAAGTCGCCTCATTCAATTTATACCCTCTTAGTGGAAATCAATATTATATCGACGATGTCAGTGTATCGCACGAGCCATTCAACCCTGTTGGAATTAATGCTATACTTTCAGATTTGAATGTTCCTAGCTACGTGCAATTCCCTGCTGATATTGATATTTCTGGAACGGTATTAAACTACGGTGCTGAAACGATAGAATCTATGGACATTGTATGGACTGATGGAACAGATACATATACGGATAATATTACTGGTGTATCAATTGCAACTCTAGAAACATATGACTTCACCCATTCAGATCAATTGTCCTTCACTACTGCCGACACAGCCAATATTACGGTTAGTATAGAAAACATTAACTCTGGTACAGATGTTGACGATAGTAACAACAGTCTAAGTGCAGAAATCTATTCGGTAGAATTTGTAGCACAACGCTTACCATTATATGAACATTTTACATCTAATACCTGTGGGCCATGTGCTTCTTTTAATCCTGGCTTTCAAACCTTACTAGACGCTAATGACGTTAATCAAATTGGCAATGCCAAAGTTGCATGTATTAAATATCAGGTTAATTGGCCGGGTACTGGAGACCAATCGTTCAATGAAGATGTTGGCACTCGTGTAAGTCATTACGGTGTTTCAGGAGTTCCAAGCGCTCATATTGATGGTACTACAACCTCTAGTTCGCAAGACGAAATTGATGAACATAGAAATATGCCGTCCTTTCTAGATATTACTGCTACTGCAGTAGCAACAGATGGTACTGATTTAGCTGTTGATGTGAGTGTAAGTTCATATTATGATTATCCAAATACAACAATCCATATTGCAGTTGTTGAAAATGTATATAGCAATACAGCTGGTTCAAATGGCGAAACTGAATTTCATCAGGTAATGAGAAAAATGCTCCCATCAGCAAATGGGTCTAGTGCATGAATAGTCTTTTTGAATAGT
>CAXFLH010000036.1:0-12769 GCA_964003875.1 uncultured Flavobacteriales bacterium
CAGTAACAGAGATGGCGGCTCACAATACAGATCCGAACACGCTTTATGCAGCAACGAGAAGAGGCATTAAGGTAAGTACTGATGGTGGTCAAACTTGGCAAGCAGGTTTAGCAAGTGCTGCAGAGTTTTTAGATGTAGAAGTTGCTATTGATGGTTCTGTATTCGCCAGTACTGCTAGTGGCATTTTTTATTCTGAAGATGGAACAGCAGGTAGCTTTAATCAACTGACTTCTGTTGGAGCTACTTTTGGGGGTGGTTCCGGCAGAATTGAATTAGCTCTATCACCTTCAGACGCTAATTATGTTTATGCTGTTTTCTCAAATCAAGGGGGTTTAGGAAGATATAAAGGAATTTACCGATCTACCGATAAAGGTGAAACATGGAATTTAATTCTACCAGGTTGGTCAGGTACAACACCTCCTACCTACAACATCTTTAATCAACAAGCCAATTATGCAATGGCACTAGCTGTAGATCCACAAAATAAGAACAGAATAATAATTGGTGGTTTAGATTTATGGGAGTTTGAATATGGTGTTGATATTGAACCAATGTCTTATTGGGCGATTTCTGAATATTCCGATTTTTATGTGCATGCAGATCACCACGATATAATTTTTGATGAAACTAATCCGGGTCGAATATATTTCGGTCACGATGGTGGAGTATCACGAACTGACAACAATGGAGAAAGTTTTGTTACTATGAATCGTGGATATGGTGTTACTCAATTTTATACCGTTGACTACTCTAAAGACGGAAAAGTTATTGGAGGAACACAAGATAATGGTACACAATACATCAATTTTTCTAATAATATTTCTGACAAAAATGCTATTGAAGTTGCTGGTGGTGATGGTGGATTTACTCAAATTTCATACATTGATCCAGATGTCATTTTTTCAGAGAGTCAAAATGGATCGGTCAGACGTTCAGCAGATGGTGGAGCCTCTAGCGGTACGCTAGAGAATTTTCTTGGCTTAGACCTTGCAGGATTAGCTGAAACAGCTGATGCAGAAAGTAATAATGGTTTATTTGCTACATTCATCAATCCCTTACATTTATGGGAGGATGTTGATGCTGAAGGCAACCCTCTTGATACAAGCTTCTTTTTTGCTGCAACAACAGATATTACGCTATCAGGTTCAGACTATTGTATATATATGACAAAACAAGCTCTTGATTTTAGTATCACGCCAACGTGGTTTCAAGTGACTCCAATTTATAGCAGCCCAATTGAAAGAATTTCAGTTACTCCTGATGGTAATCATATGTTTTTCTCTAGAGGAAATAACCTTTACAGAACTGATAATCTAAATTTAAATGTTGATACCATAAAGGACACCTATGAATTCTTAGATGTTGGTGATACTGACTCTGATCCTAATGGTGATAACGATAAAGCAGTAGTTAATACTATTAAGTTAAACACTTTATTTCAATACACAATTACAGATATAGCAGTTGACCCTAATGACCAAAATAATATAGTAGTAACTGTAGGTGGTTACGGTTCTTTTGATCATGTTTACAAGTCTACTAATGCTATGTCTGATGACCCTACTTTTATTTCAATTCAAGGAAATCTTCCAGATATGCCTGTATATTCAGCTGTTATTGATGTGAATAATTCAAACAATATTATCATTGGAACAGAGTTTGGCGTTTGGTCTACTACCAATGGTAGTAGCTGGATTGTTGAAGACGATGGTATGCCTTTAGTTCCTTGCCATATGTTGCGTCAGCAGTACTTACCGGGAGTTAACAAAGGGGTTGTTTATGTTGGTACTCACGGACGTGGTATCTTCAAATCAAGCAATACATCTTCTGTATTTGATTACACTAATGATGATTCTGATAATTTGAATATGCTTTCTATTTATCCTAATCCTGCAGAATCGTTCATCAATCTTGAATTGAGTTCTGATATCAATGTTTATGATATATCCATTATCGACTTAATGGGTAAAGAAGTTTTCAATTCTAATTCTTTATCTTCAACAAGAATTGATATTTCTTCTTTAGAGGTAGGTAATTACATTATTGTTGTCAATTCTGATTATGGTAAGCAATTAGGTAAATTTGTAAAAACAAAATAGAATAATAGATATATTTAAAAAAGCTCTACAGTTTTGTAGAGCTTTTTTTTTTCTAATATTATTATGAAAGTACGTATAGCAATAAATGGTTTTGGAAGAATAGGAAGGGTATTTCTACGATCAGTAATAAAGCATCCTAATATCGAGGTTGTGGCGATTAATGATTTATCATCGTCAGAAACTATGTCACACCTTTTTAAATACGACTCTGTTCACAGAACATTTGAGGGAAAGGTAAGCTATACTAGTGATTCAATTGTTGTTGATGATAAGCCCATATACTATAGTTCAATTTCTGAACCAGAAAAATTGCCTTGGAAAGATATAAAAGTCGATTTAGTTCTTGAATGTACTGGTAATTTTAAAACCAAGAAATTAGCATCTAAACATTTAAAAGCTGGAGCGAACAAAGTTATTATATCTGCTCCATCGTCCGATAGTGATATCAAAACTATCGTTATAGGAGTAAATGATGATTTAATTGACGGTACTGAGCAAATACTTTCCAATGCATCCTGCACCACCAATAGCGCAGCCCCTATGATACAATTGATAAATAATCATTTTGGTATAGAAAGCGCATATATAACAACAATACATTCATATACAACTGACCAGAGGCTTCATGATTCACCTCACAATGATTTAAGAAGAGCTAGAGCAGGAGCAACATCTATAGTGCCAACTACAACAGGCGCTGCTAAAGCAATTACTAAAATTTTTCCCGACCTTGCTGACAAGATGGGGGGATGTGGTATTAGAGTTCCTGTGCCAGATGGATCATTAACAGATATTACCTGTATTATCAAAGAAAATACTTCTGTCGATGAGATTAATGAATTATTCAAAAAAGCAGCTAGCGGTCCATTAAACGGTATTCTTAGCTACATAGATGAACCAATCGTTTCTGTTGATGTTTTAGGAAATAAGCATTCCTGTGTATTTGATTCAAAGCTTACGTCTGTTATCGGTAAAATGGTTAAAGTTGTAGGTTGGTACGATAATGAAGTTGGCTATTCTAATCGTTTGGTTGATCTTGTGGCTAAAATTAGTAACGTTTAAGTTCAAGATTTTTTCCATCAAATACGGCATAGCTGTTGTAATTTACCCACTCTCCTAGATTAATATAAGTAGTATTATTTCCTAAATCGACTTCTAATGGTAAGTGTCTGTGACCAAAAATGAAAAAATCTAAATCAATAGTTTTCATCTTTTCTCTACAAAATTGAGTTAGCCATTCTTTCTCGCCATGGTAGCTTTCATCTTTTTCTCCATTGGCAATTCGGCTTTTCTTGGACCAATATTGAGCTATTGAAATTCCTAAATTTGGGTGTATTCTTTCAAATAGCCATTGGCATAATTTATTGTTAAATATTTTTTTGATGAGTTTATAGCTATTATCTCCTGGTCCTAAGCCATCTCCATGACCAATAAAAAAACGCTTTCCTTTTAGTGAAATTTCTATTGGCTCTCTGTATATATGAGCATTTATTTCATCTTCTAGGTAGTCAAAAAGCCACATATCATGATTGCCCGTAAAAATGTGAATAGGAATACCTGAGTCGCTAATTTCTGCTAATTTACCAAGTAAACGCACATAGCCTTTAGGTACAGCTTTTTTATATTCGAACCAAAAATCAAAGATATCACCTACTAGATAAATGGCTTCAGCATCACTTTTTATTTCGTCTAGCCACTTGACAAATAATTTTTCACGCACCAAACTTTTTTCTTTGTTAGGAACGCCCAAATGTAGGTCAGATGCGAAATATATTTTACTCAAAGATTTCTTTTAATTTGTTAGCTAATATAGTACCTCTTAGATTACGGGCAATAATTACACCGTTTTCATCTAGTAAAAATGTAGATGGAATACTTGTTATTCCATAATCTAAACATACCGAAGATTCAAAACCTTTCAATTGGCTGACTTGTTTCCACTTTAGACCATCTTGATTTATAGCTTTTAGCCAGTCTGCTTTTGCATCTATGGTTTTTGTAGTGTCATCTAATGATATACCAACAATCTCTAGACCCATAGGGTGGTATGTATTATACAAATCCACAATCATTGGATTTTCTCTTCTACAAGGTACGCACCAAGAAGCCCAAAAATCAAGTAATACGTATGAGCCTTTTAAAGTATTTAACTCAAAGGGTTTGCCTTTACTATCATTAATTTTAAAATTAGGTGCTTGTGCACCTATCGCTGTGTTTTTCTCACTAAGTACTTTTTCTTTAATATCATTTATCCAAAAATTATTTGGATAAAGTGAATCCAAATTGCTTGAAACTTTTTCGTAGTAATTAAAGTATTCAGATACATCTCCCAATTGTTGAAGTGTAATAAGGTTGATAAAGAGATTGGTGTTTTCATCAATAAAACGCTTCAAATCTTCCTTTTGTTTAAGTATAATGCTATCGTATCTTTTACGTATCCTTTCCAATACGATAGATTCTTCTACTGTACCCACCGATTTTTGATAGATGATTTTGAGTGAATCAGTTTTGGGTTTTATGGAATTAATAATTTCAAGTAATTGTGTGTTTCCTTCTACTTCTTTACTTCCACTTGCTTGAAAATTTACTAGAGATGAAATATCAGCTTTAAATACAATAGTATCTTTATTCTGTATTGCTATCAAGCCATAGTTTATATCAGATTCTGATATTCTGTAAAAGTTGATAGTGTCAGCTTTATAATTGAAGGAGAAACTCTCGTTTTTGATTTGACAAGAATCTACTTTTTCAATACCATTAAGCGTTAATTTTTCTAAGAATAACCATTGACCATCTTTAGCATTACTAATAGTGCCGCTGATATTTCCTTCATCTACAGAGCAAGCCCCTAAGAATAAAATGCTAACAAAAAATAAAATATTTTTCATCATAGTTTATTTTTCTAATGCTTCCCTTACTAATTGGTTGGCTATTTTGGGATCTGCATTTCCCCTAGACAGTTTCATTACTTCGCCCATAAATAAGCCTATAAGTCCTTTTTTACCTGCTTTGTATTCTAAGACTTTTTCTGGATATTTTGCAATTGCTTCTTCAACAAATGACTGCAGAGCATCGGTATTACTCTCTTGTATCCAATTGTTTTTAATAGCAATTTCTTCAGGAGAAATATCATTACCTATAAGTTCGCCAAAAATCTTTTGCGTTGCTACTGAGTAACTAACCTTTCCATCATCTACTAATTGTATAAGTTGTGCTAAGCGTTTAGTCGAGATACTAAATTGACTCATTTCAATAGCACTTTCATTGAGGTAAGATTTTATACTTCCATTAACAAAATTGGCGGCTGCTTTATAGTTATTTGTATGCTGACACAGTTCGTTGAAGTATAAAGCAATTTCTTTTTCTTCAATGATGACATTGGTATCGTATTCAGAAAGACCATACTCATTAGTGAATTTTCTAAATAACTCTTTAGGAAGTGGTGGAAGTGATTTTTTGATTGTCTCAATGTACTCTTCTGTTACCAGTACAGGTTGTAAGTCTGGTTCAGGAAAATACCTATAATCGTTGGCATCTTCTTTACTTCGCATTAGAGATGTAGTTCCTGTATTGGCGTTAAAACTTCGTGTTTGTTGTTCAACTACACCACCATTTTCAAGAATTTCTATTTGACGATTCATCTCGTGCTCTATAGCTCTTTTTACATTTCTTAATGAGTTCATGTTTTTAACCTCGGCTCTATTTCCAAAGGTTTTACTTCCTTTGAGCATAACAGAGATGTTAGCGTCACACCTTAAGCTACCTTCTTCAAGGTTACCATCACAAATATCTAAGTAGCGCACTAATTTTCTTATCTCACCTAGAAATTGGTAGGCTTCATCAGAAGTACGAATATCGGGTTCAGACACAATTTCTATTAGAGCTACACCAGCTCTATTCAAATCGACTAGAGAATTGAAAGGGTCTAGATCGTGAATACTTTTACCTGCATCTTCCTCCATATGTATTCTAGTAATATTGATGGGCTTAGTATCTCCGTTGGCATCTTTAATGTTTATAGCACCGCCATTGCATATTGGGGTTGTGTCTTGAGTAATTTGATACCCTTTAGGTAAATCAGGATAAAAGTAGTTTTTACGAGAATATTCGTTACATTCTCTTATGGTCGAGCCACAAGCAATGCCCATTTTTACAGCGTATTCAACGACTTTGCTATTACTTTTTGGTAGAGTGCCAGGGTGACCTAATGTGATTGGACTAGTCTGTGTATTTGGACTAGCACCGTATTCTGTAGAATCGTTACAGTAGGCTTTAGTATTAGTAGAAAGCTGAGCGTGGACTTCTAATCCTACAACTAATTCGTATTTATCTCTAAGGCTACCCATTGCTTAATTTTGTGTAAATATAATTAAAGTATCTCTTCTAATGTTTCTTCAATTGCTACGATAGTATTATCAAGCAATTCTTTGGTGTGAGTAGTTGATAAAAACAAACTTTCAAAAGCAGATGGAGCAAAGTAAACACCTCTTTTTAATACACCATGAAAAATGGTTTTAAATAAATCTGCATTAGCATTACAAGCGTCATCAAAATTATTGACTTCATCAACATCAAAATGAAAACTAATCATAGAACCGACCCTATTAATGGTGTATCTGAGGTTTTTTTTATCGAACACACGTCTAAGTTCTTGTTCAAAATAGGCTGTGTTTTCTTCAAGTTGAGAATAAATATTTGGATTTTCGTTAAGCTCTTTTAACAATGTATAGCCACAGCCCATTGCTATGGGATTTCCGCTTAGCGTTCCTGCCTGATATATAGGGCCAACAGGAGCAACCATATCCATAATTTCTTTTTTACCACCAAATGCACCAACAGGTAACCCTCCTCCAATAATTTTACCAAGAGTTACCATATCAGGAGTAACGCCATAGTATTCACTAGCACCCCCTTTTGATAGTCTAAAGCCTGTCATCACTTCATCAAAAATCAAAATAATATCGTGTTCATTACATATATTTCTCAGTCCTTCTAAAAATCCTTTTTTAGGGGGAATACAACCCATATTTCCAGCAACTGGTTCAAGAATGATAGCGGCAATTTGATTGGGGTTATCTTGGATAATCTTTTTTACTGCTGATAAGTCATTGTATGGAGCAAGTAAAGTGTCTTGAGCAGTTCCTTTAGTTACTCCGGGACTATTAGGGACTCCTAAAGTAATTGCACCACTTCCTGCTTTAATTAGAAAGGCATCAGCATGGCCATGATAATTACCTTCAAATTTGATAAATTTTTCTTTGTTGGTATAGCCTCGTGCTACACGTATTGCACTCATACAAGCTTCTGTGCCAGAATTGGTCATTCTTACCTTTTCTACAGCAGGTACCATTTCGCAAATTAACTCGGCTATGTCGGATTCTAATTCGGTCGGTGCACCAAAAGATGTAGTATTCCCGGTTGCTTTTTTTAGGGTTTCTACAATTGGTTCATGACAATGCCCTAAAATCATAGGCCCCCATGAACCGATGTAATCAATGTAATTTTTATCATCTACATCGGTAAGAATAGAACCTTTGGCAGATTTAAAAAATAAAGGTGTGCCACCAACTGAACGGAAAGCTCTTACAGGAGAATTTACACCGCCAGGTATAAATAATTGGGCTCTTTCAAAGAGTAATTCACTGTTATTCATTGTTCAACAGTTTAGAAGCTTCTTTAGCGAAGTAGGTTGCAATGAGTTTTGCTCCTGCTCTTTTAAAACCAATTAATGATTCCATCATTGTATTATTGTGGTCTAGCCACCCTTTTTCACTAGCTGCTTTAATCATGGCATATTCTCCAGATACTTGAAATACACTAACAGGCACATCAAATTGTTTACTGATTTGTTTTACCATATCTAGATAGGGCATTCCCGGTTTTACCATTATAATATCAGCACCTTCATCGATATCGTTATCGACTTCTGCCATAGCTTCAGACGAATTAGCTGGATTCATTTGATAGGTTTTTTTATCGCCAAAACCCGGAGCTGAATCTAGGGCATCTCTGAAAGGACCATAGAACGAAGAAGCGTATTTTACACTGTATGACATAATGCCAACATTGGAATAACCTTCGTCTTCTAACTTTTCTCTAATAGCGCCTATTCGTCCGTCCATCATATCGGATGGAGCAACCATATCAACTCCCGCTTGTGCGTGTGTAAGGGCCATTTCTGCTAACACTTCAATAGTTTCGTCGTTCAGTATTTCTTGACCATCAACTATGCCATCGTGACCGTGAATAGAGTAGGGGTCGAGAGCAATATCACTCATAAGATACATATTGGGCACTTCATCTTTCAATTTTTTAATAGCTCTTTGCATAAGTCCATTTGGTTTGATAGCTTCTTTACCTTCATTATCTTTGAGAGAATCATCAACTTTAGCAAAAAGTAGTGCCGAGCGTATACCTAAATCATAGCACTCTTTTACTTCTGCGACAAGTAAGTCTAGTGTATATCTAAAATAACCAGGCATAGATGCTATTTCTTCTTTTCTATTTTCTCCTTCCATAAAGAATAATGGAACAATAAAGTCAGTTGGGTGTAGTCTATTTTCTTGTACCATTTCTCTTATAGCACTATTCTTTCTCAATCTTCTATTTCTATTTTCTGGAAACATAATATCTGATTTAAGCCCAATCTACTGGGTTTTTTAATACTTCAATAAGTTGTTCTTCAGCACTTCCTGATTTAGGTTTATGATTATATTCCCACCTTACGGTAGATGGTAGGCTCATAAGAATGGATTCTGTCCTTCCTTTTGTTTTAATCCCAAAGTGGGTGCCTCTATCATGAAGTAGGTTAAATTCAACATAACGCCCTCTGCGTATTTCTTGCCAAACTTTTTCTTCTTTAGTGTAGCTTTCATTTTTGTGCTTTTCTACTATTGGTAAGTAAGCATCTAAAAAGGCGTTGCCTGAATCTATGCTAAAATTCATTATTTCTTGTATGCTTTTGTGATCATTTTCTTTCTGATAATCAAAGAAAATTCCTCCTATGCCTCGACACTCATCTCGGTGTGAGTTGTAAAAATAAGCGTCACACTCTTTCTTAAAGTCAGGATAGTAAGATGGGTCGTGCTTATCACAAACGTTTTTATTGACTTGATGAAAATGTTTAGCATCTTCTTCATCAAGATAGTAGGGGGTAAGGTCTGTGCCACCGCCAAACCACGCAGTTTTAATATTACCAGCCTTATCGTACATCTCAAAATAGCGCCAATTGGCATGTACAGTTGGTACTTTTGGGCTTTTAGGATGAATAACTAGAGATAATCCACAAGCATAAAATGTAGCCTCATCAACCTTAAATTTTTCTTTAAATAATTCTGGTAAGTCGCCATGAACAACAGATACGTTTACTCCACCTTTTTCTATGACCTTACCATTATTGAGGATTCGTGTTTTACCACCGCCACCACCATCTCTTTCCCATAGGTCTTCAACGAATTGACCTTGAGTATCAGCATGTTCCAAGCCTTTGCAAATTCGATTTTGCAAGTCAAAAATATGTGCTTCGAAAATTGCTTTGATAGACATTATGCAGAGTAGTTTTTAATAGTATTTATAAATACTTTAGCATTTTCAACTGGAACCGTAGGCAGTATTCCGTGCCCTAAATTAGCGATGTATCTGTCTTTTCCAAAGCCATCAACCATTTCTTTAGCAAGTTGTTCTATTTCACTATGTGGAGCGAATAACCACGCAGGGTCAAAATTACCTTGTAGAGTAATGTTAGGTCCAGCTAATTTTCTAGCCTCTTGTGGTGTAAGTGCCCAATCCACACCAATGGCATTGGTACCTAAATTGACTAAGTCTTTTATTGCATACCACGCACCTTTGGCAAATACGATGATTGGTGCACCACTAATGTTGTCAACGATTTGCTTTAGATAAGGTAATGCAAACTCTTGAAAATCTTTGGGTGATAGCAGACCAGCCCATGAATCAAATAGTTGAACGGCTTGAGCACCAGCTTCAATTTGTGCGTTGAGGTAAGCTATGGTAGTATCGGTAATTTTTTGAAGTAAAAGATGTGCAGCATCTCTTTGCGAATGACAAAATGCTTTGGCCTGAGAAAAATCTTTTGAACCTTGACCTTGAACCATATAACATAGTATTGTAAATGGCGCACCAGCAAAGCCTATCAACGGAACTTTTCCATTTAAATCTTGGCGTGTTAATGTAACAGCGTCCATCACATAACTTAATTTTTCGTGTACATCAGGTACTTGTATTGCTTCAGCATCTTTTAGATTATTTACCGTTTGAGGAAGATATGGACCTTTACCTGCAATCATTTGCACTTCATAACCTAAGGCTTGAGGAACAACCAAGATGTCAGAAAATAATATAGCTGCATCTGTACCGACTTGGTCAATAGGCATAATCGTAATCTCTGAAACTAACTCTGGTGTTTCGCAACGTTCGAAGAAAGAATATTTTTCTCTCAAAACGCGATAGTCGGGTAGGAATCGCCCAGCTTGACGCATCATCCAAACAGGGGGTCTCTCTACCTTTTCGCCATTTAGTGCTCTTAGCAATAAATCATTGTTTAGTTCTGGAAAATCGTGTTTCATTGATTAAAATAGTGTTTAGCAATATCTACTAGGCTTTGTGGCGTAGTGGACTTACTTATTATGCATTTTTGTCCTTCATTATTCAATGCTTGAGCTGTTGTGGGTCCTATAGCAAAACATGGTAAATTCATAAATCCTCCATTTTTAGCTAGTGAATAAACCGAGCTAGGACTCATAAAAGCTAAGCCGTCAACAGATTGCAAATTTACGGTTTTATTAAGATTTTTGCTCTCATAAACAACGACTTCTTTTAGCTTAATAGCATGTGATTTTAAAAGGTCAGGTAACTCATCTCGTCTTCTATTTCCACAGATAAAAATAACTTCTTCTAATTGTTCTTTAATTATCAGTTTTGCAACTTCAAGGGCAGAGGCTATTTTTGGAATTGTGGCAGTGGGTAATAAATTAGCCGTTTTTTCTCCAACAGCATAAATCGATTGGGATAAGGGAATTTTATTCTTTAAAATAATTTCAACGGCATTTCTACTAGTAAAAACCCAAGTTTTATTTTGGTCTAATTCTCCTTTGTCAAAAGGTATTTCTGATATCTGAATAAGTCCATTGCAAGATACTTTCAAATTTTTGTCTGAATTCAGTTCTTTTAATGTCTGTTCTGATAAGTCATTAAGAAAAAGAAGATGTTTAGTTGTACTTTTCATTTTCTGCTGATTCAATCAGTTTTTGAGCACCATTATCAAGTGCTATTTGAGCAGCTCTTTGAGCTAAATGAAGTCCGTTAGCTTTATCATCTTTTAAGGAAATTGTAATTTTTTCTTTACCATCAATGCTTAATACAACCCCCTCGAAGAAAAGTGTATTCTCAGAAAGAGTCACATGAGCGCCGACTGGTGCTGAACAACCTCCGTTTAGTATATTTAAAAATGACCGTTCTATGCTTGTGCAAAGTGCTGTGTCTTCATCATTAAGTTCGTTGACAATACTTTTGATGGATTCATTTTCTGCATGACAAATAATCGCTACTGCTCCTTGTGCTGGTGCAGATACCATCCATGGTAACTCTTGTCCTATTTCGTTTTCAAGACCTAATCGAATGAGTCCTGCACTGGCGAGTATGGTGGCGTCCCATTGACTTTCTTTGAGTTTTTGAATACGATTTGGAACATTCCCTCTCATATCTACCATTTTGTGGTGAGGGTATTTGTTTAGCCATTGCGCTTTTCTTCTATTGCTACTAGTAGCAATAACTGCAGAATTATTATTAAGGAAGTCCAAATCCTGGCGATATACCAGAGCATCTGTTGGATTTTCTCTTTTTAAGATAGCACATACTTCTAAATTTGATTCTAATACAGTAGGAATATCTTTAAATGAGTGAACTGCAATGTCTATTGTTTTATTAAGAATCACATCGTCTAGAGCTTTGGTAAAAACACCTTTACCTCCCATTAGTGGTAGTGGGGTGTCAAGTACTTTATCACCTTCCGACTCTATGAGTATCAGTTCATAGGTATGACCAAGTTCTGTTAGTCTATCGGCAACATGATGGGTTTGCCATAGGGCTAATTTACTTTTACGACTACCAATTTTAATGTGCATCTAATTGATTTTATACATTTCTCGCATAACTTCCAATATATCCTCGTCAACACGATATCTGTTACGAAGATACTCAATGTTTTTACTAGATATTTTTTTAACGATACTATCGATAAGAGGTTTTATGCGTTCCAATTCACCTTGTTGATATTGCCCCTTGTATTTCTCAATTTCTGAATTTTTCATTTCTTCAAATGTCATCTTCAGATTCTTGATTGTTGGGCCTAAAGTGTGCAACTTCGACCAATCTTCAAACTCTAGTTTGTGAAGGTTGATGATGGTTTTTGCTTTTGGTATATCTTTCTTCCTCTTATCTAATGTTTTGTCAGCTTCGGCATTGAGCTGGTCCATGTCTACCAATTCTATGTATTGGTTTGAAGCAAGTTTGGGGTCAATATTTCTAGGAACAGATAAGTCAATAAATAATTTTTCTGAATTTAAATTAGCAATCTGTTCCTCATTTATGGTGTATTCTTTTGAGCTTGTAGCAACCACTAAAACATCAGCTTTAGCGATTTCTTGAATTAG
>CAXFLH010000037.1:0-12668 GCA_964003875.1 uncultured Flavobacteriales bacterium
TATGCACATTAAATTCTTTAGCTTCAGAGCTGATTTTAATTAGCGACTTTAGTTTGCCAAAGTCAGCACGAGTACCTGAAAGAAATACAATAGTTTTATTCAAAATCTTCCCATTTTAATTGTTCATCATTTTCAATATTTCTTGTAGCTTTTTTTCCTAAAATGGAATTAAAATGCTCTGCTAGTATTTTTCCTGTACCGGGGCGTTTCACCCAAATATTTTCCATACTTAGCACATCTCCCTTTTTTATCGTTTTAATGGAGCATACTGTAGCAAAAGCAAAGTCTATGGTAACTTGCTCTTCTTCGGCAGGTCCTTTCCTCCCCCCGCTTTGCTCCCATATGATACGACTACCTTCAATAAGTGCTTTGCAATTTTCTTCGTCCATAGAGCACACTATATCGGGCCCCGTTCTGTCCATATGATCTGTAAAGTGCCTTTCTAAAATAGATGCTCCTAAAGCTACAGCAGCTAAACAAGCGTGATTAGTTAGGGTGTGATCTGATAGACCAAAGGTTGTCTTCGAAAAGTGATCGGCCATTTCTTGCATAGCACCAAGCCTTACCAAGCGGTTGGGCGTTGGGTATATGTTGGTGGTATGTAATAAAGCATACTGAACTTGGTGCTTTTCAAAGATAGAAACAGCTTTATCAATACTCTCAATGGTATTCATACCTGTGCTTAAAATAATGGGTTTGCCAAAAGAGGCGACATGCTCTAACAATGGATAGTTGTTACATTCTCCGGAACCAATTTTATAGGCAGGGACGCCCCATTGGTGTAATCTATCGGCGGCGGCTCTTGAAAAAGGAGTACTTATAAATATCATGCCTTTAGATTCAACATATTCTTTTAGCTGAAACTCTTCTTGTTCACTCAAGGAGCAGCGTTTCATAATCTCATAAATAGACACATCGGCATTTCCAGGAATTACTTTTTTTGCAGCTCTACTCATTTCGTCTTCTACGATATGTGTTTGGTGCTTAACGATTTCAACACCTGCCCTGAATGCAGCATCTACCATTTCTTTAGCTACCTCCAAACTACCTTCGTGATTAATGCCAATTTCAGCAATCACTACAGGAGGGTGTTCTGCTCCAATTTTTCTTCCTGCTATTTCAATCATTGTATTCTTTTGAAATTAATTCTGCCCACTTCCAATCTAATTCCGTGTCAATATCTACACTACCATAAGGGTGTTCGATGAGCATTGCTGTTGGGTTTTCACTCATCAGTTTGCCGTTTTTAGCTAGTTCGTATGAACATACATACAACAATCCATTTTCATAGTATAATGGCTCTAAATCTTGTGATCTTTGACCAAATTCATAGGTATAGGGTTTGAAGGCAAAATGTTTGATTTTACCAAGTTTATGCTCGCTTAAACTTACCGTTAAAAGACTATCGCTTTTCTTTTCTTCTAGTAATTTGAGAGCTTCTTTAAACATTTTTTTTGGTCGTAATGGATTGGTGGGTTGTAGTAACACAACAAAGTCGTATGATTTTTCCACTCTTGTTACTACATCTTTGATAACATCAGTAGTTGGCGTCTGGTCTTGAGCTAAACTTTCATTGCGCCATAGTATAGGTACATTGTATTGTTCAGCTATTGACTCAATTTGTTTGTCGTCAGTAGAAATGATGATATCACCATCAATATAGTTTTGAGCATATTTAATGCTATGCTCAATGAGGGGAAAACCATTAAAAGACTTGGTGTTTTTACCTTTAATGCGCTTTGAACCTGCTCTAGCTGGTATAATGACTAATATTTTACTAGAAGTACTCATTATACAAAGCTATCATATTTTTTTAGAAAAAATATAATTACTAATGGTTAGGAATTACGGCTCTTTAGACGCTTTGTTTTATTCTTTTTTCTATTGAACTTACTCTCAAAGAAAATTAAGAATTTTTACTAATACTTTATACATCAAAAAATCATATAATCCGTTGGATCAAAAATTTGGTGACCTTGCAAGTTTAATTTTGAATGTTGGTAAAACAATCTATAAAGGTTTATCTCTTATTGGCCAGAAAAGGGATGAAACTGTAGTTAAAATTCAAGTTAAAAATGGTGTGATTAAATAATTTCTTTGAAAGGGTTTCTTTGAACCCAATTTTTAGGCTGTATATTTTCCAAAATAGGTTTAAGTAAACGACGCAAAATAGGACTTTTGAGATATACAAATATTTCTGAGCGGATAGCTTGTGCGCCTACGTTACTTTTGAACTCGGCAGCAGTTCTTCCCAAGATGAGTTTGCTTTTTTTATTGGAAATGGCTGATTTAATAGTTTCGTTAAGAATCCTTTCGTATAATCTATGACTTTTATTATATCGATAATCTAAGCCAATAAAATAAGAATATAAGTTGTTATCATCTTTTAGTTCTGATGAAAAAGCAATCATTTCATCAGCTAAAAAGTAAGCTAAGACTTGACACTTTGGATTGCCTGAATCTATTAGGTGGGTATAAATAGAAGTGTTAAATGGGCTTATGCCAAAGGCTGACTTTTGATGAACATTATCAAAGAGTTTTTGCATTACTTCAGCATATTTTACAAGTTCTGCATGAGTCAATACTTTTATTTCTATATCTTCACTTTTTTTCATTACACTTTTCAAGCGATTTCTGTATTTTTTTTTGAGTGCCTTTGTATAATCTTCAAACGTATTCCAATCTTTAGATATATTTAGTTGCATATCTTGGTCAACTACAACCTTAATCAATTCAGGAAAAACTTCATTGGGGTTTTCGACTTTCAGCTCTTTAAAAAAATGATCTGGAATAATGAATTTATTGATACTTAGTTTTTTTTGTATATGTAATAGTAAAGAGTTAAAAAAATCAATCTTGTTGGAAAGTTTAACTGCAGATAACGTAGAAATATTAGTCAACAGTCCGTTACCGAGCGCGACAACTTTTAGGTCTAACAGCTTTAAAACTAGGTTGATTAGATTTTCTTTTACGTCATTCTTTTTCTGATAATCTCGAATTCTACTACTTTGAATGTTAAATTCTTGGGCGTAGCCAATGAGCTTATTTTCATTATTATTAGCCATATAGTAGATATGTTTAATACTAATACTATGATGTTTTTCAAAAGCTAATAAAAACGGTAAGCTCAAAAAAGGATTTTTTGCACATAACTTTTGCCAGCTATTTTTATCTAATGTTTTGGAGGCGATATGTAATTTGAGGTTCAAATCTTAAGCTTAGATTAAGTGGGCAAAAATACAATTAAACTATAAACGTAATTACATTAACTTTGTATGTCTTAATTTTTAGCTGATGTACTTACGTTTTTCATTGCTTTTTTTTGTTTTTCTTATGTGGTCGTGTTCTCCTCAACTACAATCACCTAGTACGACTTTTGATGCTACACTGAGCCCTTCAGCACCTTTTTATGATTCGCTTTTTTACTGGGCTTTTCACCCTCAAAGAGATGATGTCAAACAGCTTTTGCCCAAAAATTATTCGGATACTCTTTTTGATTACAACCCTCTAGTTGATGTTTTTTATATTCATCCTACTTCCTATCATTCTGGGGATAATTGGAATGCTAGTCTTGAGGACTCTATTATAAATGTCAGTAGAACAGATTATTTACTACAAAATCAAGCCTCTGTCTTTGCTGGTCTTGCTCGTTTATACGCCCCATATTATCGCCAAATGCACATCGATTCTTATACCGATTTAAGCAATGGGTACCCCGCTTTTCATTTGGCCTACTCTGATGTTCGTCATGCTTTCCTTCAGTATTGGAAGCATTGGAATAACGGCCGTCCTTTCATTATTGCGGGACATAGTCAAGGAACAAATCACGCTGAACGTTTATTAAAAGAAGTCATATTAGTAGATGAAAAGATGTCTTACCAACTAAAACTGGCTTATTTATTAGGGATGCCCATTACGACTATTTCAGATCGTTTTTTAGCTTGTGAAGATGAAAGCCAAGTCGATTGTTTTCTTTCTTGGCGTAGTTTTAAGTCGGGTTTTTATCCTTCAAGCCCTATTGGAGATTCTATAGTAAGCGTAAACCCCATTCATTGGAAATCTACTAATACCCAATCGGATTATACTAATCATCAAGGGATATTATTTCCTTCTGGAAAATTGAAATACCCACACTCTTTATCGGTCAAAAATCACCAAGGAATGCTATGGGTAGAACGCCCTAAAGGCTTGATTTTGCGCTTTTACAAACGTGACGATTATCATGTCGCAGATATTAATCTATATTGGCTGAATATCCGAGAGAATTTGCGTTTACGATTGAACAATTTATAAGTATACCTTCAAAGCATCTTCTATCCGAGTAGAATAGCAAGGGGAAAGTTGTTCTTGCTTCATTTTCCATTGTCTACTATTATTTCCTTGAATAGCTAAGTGTACTTTATCTTTGCCGAGTTTATCATTAATATTGTCTAGAGCTGTCATAATGGATTGGTGCTTTTGACGATTTACGGTATCAAATAAACTGAGTTGCTGCTGTTGTTGAGGTCTTATGTCACTAACAATAACTCCAGCTTTTTTATACGTACAATCTGAACGGTATATTTTTTCTAGACCCTCCAAAGCTAAACGCACCAATTCTATAGAGTCGTTGCTAGGAGTGTCTAGCACAAAGGAAGTAAACCCTCTATATTGTTTGTCTGTTGGTTTGAATGGGTTCGTCTGAATAAACACACTGATTCGAGAGGCACAGCCTTGTTGTTTACGAAGTTTGTAGGCGCAATTGGTGGCGTAGTTGCTCACAGCTTCTCTAAGTCCTTCTATACTACTGATGCTTTTGCCAAAAGAGCGGGAAGTACAGATATTTTTCTTTTTACTAGTCTGTTCTTCTAAGGGGAAGCAAGGCTTTCCTCTTAGCTCCTTGACTATTCTTAAACCTACTACCGATAAGCGTCTTCTTATCCAGCTATCGTCTGCTCGACACAAATCATAAGCTGTTTTAATGCCAACATCGTTTAGCTTACGAGCATGTTTTCTGCCTACGCCCCAAAGTTCTTCTACTGGGAGCCATTTCAAGGCTCGTTCTATAATGGCTTTATCTTTTAAGATAAACACGCCTGACTTGGTATATTTTTTGGCGATAAGGCCCGCTACTTTACATAAAGTTTTGGTGGGGGCAATACCTACAGAAATAGGAATACCTATATGTTGTTGAACTTTTTGTTTCAGAGCAATTCCTTTTTCTAAAGGATTACCCTCACCACTAAAGTCCATAAATGCCTCATCTATAGAATAGACCTCCATAGCTTTTACTTCTTGTTTGATGGTGCTCATTACACGTTTAGACAAATCGCCATACAAGGTGAAGTTAGACGAAAACACCTGTATATTATGTTGCTGTATGGTTTTTTTCACCTGAAAAACGGGAACTCCCATTTTTATTCCTAAGGCTTTACTTTCGTTACTACGAGCAATAACACAGCCATCGTTATTAGACAGTACTAATATGGGTTTACCTTCTAAATGCGGTTGGAATACACGTTCGCAAGAAGCGTAAAAGTTATTACAATCAGCTAGTGCTAGCATTGGCTTTGTGTATAATAAAGGTCACTACTCCCCAGACCTGAAAGTCCATATCTTCTGTTATTTTCATGGGGCGATAGTTCTCATTAGCTGGCATTAAATATAGTTCGTTGTCGTTTTTTTTGATGCGCTTGACGGTAAACTCACCGTTTACAACCGCAAGTATAATATCGTTGTTCTTTGGAGTCAAAGCTCTATCTATAACCATAACATCAGAACTTTTTATTCCAGCATCTACCATAGAATCTCCAATAGCCTTAACACAAAAGGTCGCAGAGGGGTGTTGGACCAAATAATCATGTAAATTTAAGTCCATATCTAGATAGTCGTCTGCAGGTGAAGGAAAACCGGCAGGAACAGCATCGCTATACAAAGGGATATCGCCTAAAGAGGAGTCTTCAATAGCATAAAAATTCAACTTATTGTTGGTGTTTAGGAACTTAAATTTCATTGTTAGGGTTAAAAAAGTGCTATAAATTTATTCCAAATATTGCAATTTTTTTAAAAAAATCGATTTTTTTTAATTTTTACTCATATCAGATAATTTTAAAAAAAAGACTAAAAAATGCGGTTTTGTATAAGAAAAATTTAGAAAAGATATACATTTTTATATATTTGTACCACTAACTAATTAAAATTAACAAGTTATGCTTTTAGACATTCAACTAATGAGGCCAGACGATTATGTTGGCTTCACGTTTTTTATTGGCTATATGGCCATGTTTGCTGCATCTATATTCTTCTTCTTTGAAAGAAGTAGAGTTGATGACAAGTGGAAATTATCCTTACTTGTATCGGCCTTAATTACAGGTATTGCAGCTGTACACTATCTCTACATGAGAGATTATTGGGGTGTACATCAAGAAAGTCCAACTTTCTTTAGATATGTTGACTGGACCTTAACGGTTCCGTTGATGTGTGTAGAATTTTATTTATTAACTAAGCCAGCTGGAGCTTCAAGAGGCTTAATGTGGAAACTAATTATTGCATCTGTATGGATGTTAGTTGCCGGATATATTGGAGAAGCTTTCAACCCAGCGCTAACTTCAGGCGTTGCTTCTGATGGCACGTCTCATTCAGTAATGTGGGGTGTAATCTCAACGTTAGGATACTTATATGTATTACATGCAGCATGGTTCGGTGAAGTTGCACAGCTAGCTGAAAAAAGTGATTCTGCTGTAGTTAAAAAAGGTGTTCGTACATTGGCTTGGTTCGTATTAGTCGGCTGGGCTATATATCCAATTGGGTATATGTGTATGCCAGGCGGTTGGCTAGCAGGTGCATTTGATGTAGAAATGCTAGATGTATTTTATAATATAGCAGATGCTATTAATAAAATTGGATTTGGTTTAGTAGTTTATCATATTGCTACTTCTGAGTCTAAATAATCAGTTCAATATTTGATTAATTGTAAAAGCAGACTTACACCTCGTGTATAGTCTGCTTTTATTTTAATAATCCTTATGAATAGATTCACATTCATATTTGTAGTTTGTATTTACGCTTTATTTTTAATTTATCAAGCGTATAATGCTATTACGCTGGAACAACAATTAACTTACGCTTCATTTTTTATCTTGTTATTTGGCATCCCCCACGGGGCGATTGACCATATTTTATTCTTCAAGAAAAAATCAATGACAAAGCTAAAGTTTTACGGCTTGTATCTTGGCTTAATTGCTCTCTTTGTTTTGTTATGGTTAAAATTTCCCTTAATAAGTTTTTTGTTTTTTCTCATTTTATCAGCCTTTCATTTTGGCGAATCACAATTTGTTGATGCCAAACTCACTTTAAAGAATTTTAATCCCTTACTATTTTTGTTTTGGGGCTTAGCACTGTTAGCTACTTTGATGTATTATAACATGAGTGAATTAGCAGCTATAACAGCTTACTTTCAGGATACTCAAGATTTTGGTGTAGTTTATAACGAGGACTTATTTTTTTATTTTTTCACGATTACTAATGTTACTACACTAGTTTTATTGCTTTATCTTTTTGTTAAAAATCAGATGAGCATAAGACGCCTTTCGTCTGAGTTATTTTTAATTGCTCTCATTCATTTAACTTTTTTCCTCTTTCCTTTTATTATAGGTTTTACACTTTACTTTGTGGTATTGCACTCCATACGTGTAATGAATCAAGAGTATCTTTTCTTCAAATCTGAAGATGGCGGTTTTGGTTTAGTAGAGTTTTTAAAATTACTATTACCCTATTCTCTATTGAGTATATTTTTTACATCTGTGCTATTAGCGCTTTCTCACTTGGGATATATAGGAATATCAATTCCATTTCTCTCCATTATTATTATTTCGGTAATAACATTGCCTCACGCTATAGTGATGCATATTTTTTATAATAAATAAGGACTATTTAGTCAGGTTTCTATCTAGTACTTTTTCGAGTTTTCTGTCGCTAGTGCCTCCCCAATGTTCAATTACTTCGCCATCGTTGTAAAGATAGAAATATGGGAAGTATGGTGGTCTTATTTCTTCGGGCATATCTTCTTGCATAATATGTCTAAAGCTTAAGGAGCGTTTTTCAGCTTCAGCTTTAACAATGGTTTCAAATGTTTTACAAGGGCCACAACCTAATTTTTTTATCATTACAATTTCCATAATCTTGATGTATTTAGAAAGTACAAAAATACGCAATTCCACATTATAAATCCTTAATTTTGTACTATGACCATTCAGCAAGTTGATGTAGAGATAATACGTCCTTTAAGAAGCCTTGTTCTTAGACCTGGACAACCCATTGAGTCTACAGATTATGATAGGGACAAGGAATTACAAACACTTCATTATGCTAATATTGTCAATCAAAAAGTCTGCTCTATTGCCACTTTTTACCCTGAGTCGATGTTAGAAATTGAAGCATTAGTTTCATACCGTTTAAGAGGCATGGCTACTCATCCAAATTATAGGCGACAAGGCTTGGCTAGGTCTATGATGCTACAAGCTATAGCAGATATTCAAAAGTTAGGTTGTGATTTGTTATGGTGCAAGGCTCGTTTGGTCGCTATTGACTTTTACGAATCTCTTGGCTTTATAAAGATTGGACCAATTTATGAAATTGAAGGGATAGGCCCACATTATACTATGTATAAAAACTTATATTATGCAAGATAGAACTTCATCACTTTTGGCAATTCGTCCAAATATAGATACTATAGATAAGAGTTTAAAAACTAAGGATGTCGAAGCCTTTCAAAACAACGTATTACGCCCAATACTTAAATTTCAAAATGATCTCTTACTTCAAATATTTATAGATTATGCCAATAAATATAAAGGTGTTTTTTTTAAACTATCTGATCAAGAAAAGTTAAGCTATATTCAACAAGCGTTATCTACTAATCAACGTTTAAGAAGTCTGATTTTAGGTACTATTGTAGGTTTATTTGATGTAGAGGATTTTGCCTATTATAAATTAAATTCATCTGCTTTGAATAAAAGAATTATAGCAATGACTATTCAACGACTACAATGCCAATTGGATTATCTATCTTATAAAATTTAGATTTCTTAGCCAATCAAGTGCTTAATTGTTGCATTTTTTGCAAATTCCATGAATATTCAAATCGGTTTGTTGAATGATGTAGCCGGGTAACTTTAATTCTTTAATATGTGTTTCAAGACAAAAGGATTCCTTACAACTTGAACAATGAAAATGCAGATGATTGTGCTGATGTTGATGTTCATCACACTGTTCTTTACAAAGCGCATACTTTTTACCGCTAGAGTGCAATACCTCGTGTATAAGACCTTTTTCAATGAATAACTTTAAGGTTCGATAAAGTGTAATTCTATCAAATGAGGTTAAGTTATTTTCGATTTTTTTAAGTGAAATAGCATTTTTAGATTCCTTAAAAAGTTTAAGAACCTCTAGTCTAAACGGGGTTTTCCTAATTTGTTTTTTTTCTAACATAATAATGCAACATTGTTGCGAGTTTAAAACAAACAATTTATATTTGCAATGCTGTTGCAAAACTATGAAAAATATCATTTTAATACTATTTTGTTTGCTTTCTGTTGTTTCTTTTGCACAGCAGAAAGGAGTCGTTACAAATATTGAAAAGGAACCTTTAGCAATGGCAGAGGTTTATCTTCATCCTTTAGGAATTCTTACACAAACAGATAGTAATGGCGAGTTCAATCTAAATATAGATTTACCACCTAAATCAGTTTTAGTTTTCAGTAAAGAAGGCTATCAAACATTTTCTTATCAAACTGACAACACTGAGTCCTCGATAAGCATTACAATGAAAAAGCTTCACGTTGAAATTAACGAAATTGAAGTTTCAGCAATTAATCATCAGCTTTCTTCAAATCAAGTAATTGCTTTACAAGCGTTATCAATTAATAGCTTTAATGACAACTCTTTAAATTTGGTTGATCGACTTACATATATTCCTGGTGTTTATGAAAAATCAACTGGTACTGGTATTAATAAAGTTACTGTAAGAGGGCTATCAGGAATGAGGCTTGTAACTTATTTAAATGGCGCCAGACTAGAAAATCAACAATGGGGTGGAGATCATGGCTTAGGTTTTACAGATTTAGGAATAGGTAAGGTTGAATTAATTAAAGGCCCAGCATCAATTATGTTTGGTGCCGATGCTTTAGCAGGAGCTTTGTACTTCGTGGACGACAGTTATGTGTCCTCAGGACATTCTGAATTGAAACTAGTATCAAATTTTGAGTCAGCCTTAATGAGATATAATAATCAAATTATTTCTAAATGGGCAAAAAACAAACTTAGAATGAACACGTATGCAGAATATGGATCTGCTGCAGATTACAGAATGCCAAATGGCAATTATTTATTCAATTCTCGTTATAACAACTTAGCAATAAAAACTGCTATTGGATATAGCACTAGTAATTGGATAATTAACTTACGATATCAGTTAAATAGTAATGTTATGGGAATTCCTGCTCATTCTCATGACGCAAGTCCAACACTTGAACAGTTAACAAGTTCTAGTCAAGACCGTTATGAAAATCGTCCAACCCAAATAGTAAACAATCATATAATATCATTAGATAATACCTTATTTTTTAATGAAAATACTCTTAAAGTAGGTTTAGCACGTTCAAATAATAAACTTCAAGAGTTTGAAAAGTGGACTAGAGCAGATTATGACATTGAATTATCATCAAGTCAGCTTAATATTTCATATGTTAAAGTATTAAATCAAGCTCTTAACTGGACTATCGGCTCACAAAGTGCAATACAAAATAATAAAAACAACCCAACAACATCTCAACTAATTCCAGACGCTAAAACTAATGACATAGGCATGTTCTCAAGCCTTGATTATGTTTTAAAAGATTGGAGTTTTTTATTTGGAACACGTTTCGATTATAGAAAAATTAATGCTGAATCTAATTCATTTGAAAATGATTTTAATGCATTAAGTACTTCTTTGGGTTTCTCAAAAACATTTAATGATCATAAATTAAAATTCAGTTATTCCTCAGCTTTTAGAACACCACATATTTCTGAATTATTATCAGATGGAGTTCATCATGCAACTAAGCGTTATGAAGTGGGTGATCCAAATCTTATTGAAGAAAAAGGGAATCAACTAGACCTTACTTACGAATGGTCTGATGAGCATTTAGGTTTTATTTTAAATCCTTTTTATAATAATATTGATGATTTTATAATATTAAGTCCACAGGATAGTATTATTAATAATAATCCACTGTATGTATATGAACAGTTAGGTAATGTTCAATTAAAGGGAATTGAAATGAATATACATTATCACCCACACTTTTTACACCAACTACATATTGAGGAAAGAATATCAATTATGGAAGGAAAAACTTCTGAAGACCAATTTTTACCACTAATGCCTGCAAATACATTTCAAACTTCAATCAAATATTATTTTTTGAATAAAAATATATTTAATTGTCGCGAAGTCTCTTTTGATCATATTTATAATTCTTCACAAAAAAAAGTTGCTAATAATGAAAGCCCAACAGATGATTATTCCATCATTAACGCTTCATTATTATTTGGCTCAAAATCAAATAAAATAAACCTTTTAATAGGTGTAAGAAACCTTTTAAACGTCGAATATATACCTCATCTATCTCGTTTAAAAAGTTATGAAATTCCTCATTTAGGACGTTCATATAATCTCAAATTATGTTTAACCATTTAAAAAAAAATTATGAAAAAATTATTAATTGTACCCGCATTAGCACTATTCATGTTCTCTTGTTCAGACAGCGATGATTGCCACGAATGCCATGTAGCATATATGACAGATGCTGGCGAAATTGAAGTAGAAATCGGCGAATTCTGCGGTACTGCGCTAGAAGAAGTTGAAGCTCCAGACTATCTACATACTATTGAAGAGACTGTCGTTGGAAATGATACAGTCCCAGCGGGTTCATATGAGGTTCATTGTGAAGAACACGGTGATCACGATCACTAGATTCTATCCATTGTTTTGTTAAGGCTTGCTTCTAAAGAAGCAAGCCTTTTTTTTAATTTTATAATATATTTTCAATTAAAACATCATTCTTTTATTTGACTATTTTTGTACCATGAAAACTAACTTAACAATTTTTGCACTTTTTCTCAGCGGATTACTATATGCTCAACGCCCCAATATGGGTGGTTTTGGAGGTAAAAATGCATCCTTACATAATGGACAAATTAGCGGCAAATTAGTTGATGCCAAATCGGGCGAAGAGCTAGCTTTTGCCAACATCAGACTATTTAGAAAAAATGATATCCTCATGGAGGGTACAATTACCGATGAAAAGGGAGCTTTTCAGTTCACCAAATTAGGTCTTGCCGATTACTACTTTTTAGTCAACTATATTGGCTATGAAGAAACCCGAGTTGATATTTCTCTTAATAAAAACAAAACATTCGTATATCTAAAAAAAGTTAAAGTCGAGCCAGGGGCTGTTAGTCTTGATGAGGTTTCTATAAACGAAGACAGACCGGTTTACGAAAGTAAAATGGAGAAAATCGTTTACAATGCAGAAAACGATTTGAATGAAGGTTTAGATGATGCAACAGATGTATTACGTAAAACGCCACTTTTATCGGTAGATTTAGAGGGTAATGTCAATCTTAGGGGCTCTTCTAACATTAAA
>CAXFLH010000038.1:0-12342 GCA_964003875.1 uncultured Flavobacteriales bacterium
TTTTAATATTCTAAAAGGTAATTCTAAATCCCTAAGCAGTTCAGTAACGTGTTCTACCATTTCATTTAAGGTTTGGTAAGAATCCGATGGTTTTTGTACTTGTACAATTTCAACTTTATCAAATTGATGCAGTCTATTCAAGCCCCTTACATCTTTACCATAAGAGCCCGCTTCTCTTCTAAAACAAGGGGTATAAGCAGTGTATTTTATAGGGAACTCTTCGCTTTTAACAATGCCATCCCTGAAGATATTAGTTACAGGCACTTCGGCTGTAGGTATTAGGTAAAGGTTGTCGCCTGTTACGTGATACATTTGACCTTCTTTGTCTGGCAATTGTCCTGTTCCAAAACCACTAGCTTCGTTAACGAGATGTGGAGGTTGTACTTCCAAATAGCCAACTTCAGTATTTCTATCTAAAAAGAAGTTAATGAGGGCGCGTTGCAATCTAGCACCTTTCCCTTTGTATACAGGAAATCCAGCACCTGTGATTTTTGTTCCGAGTTCAAAATCTATAAGGTCGTACTTAGCCGCTAATTCCCAGTGTGGTAAGGCTTCTGAATGTAGTTTTGGAATATCGCCTTCTTCTTTGACTACTTCGTTGTCTTCGGGTGTTTTGCCATTTGGTACACTGTCGTGAGGCACATTAGGAATGTGTATCAATAATTCTTGTAAGTCGTCACTAACTTGATTTAGCTTTTCTGAAAGCGTCTTACTTTGTTGTTTTAGTGTTACAGTTTTTGCTTTTGCCTCTTCGGCTTTTTCTTTTTCACCATTTTTGAAGTAAGCGCCAATTTCTTTAGCTATTTGGTTGGATTGGGCTAGAATATCGTCTAATTTATTTTGAGTTTCTTTTCTCAAATCATCTTTAGCAATAATATCTTCAAAGACAGTTGTTGCATCAAAGCCTCTTTTAGTCAATTTTGAGATGGCTTCTTCTCTATTTTCTCTTATATAATTAATCTGTAACATAACTTAGTTCTTGTTAGACAAAAATAACATTCTAATTCAAAAAAAAACTCCCTAACTTGAAAAGCAGGGAGTTTAATATTTTATTAATACGCTACCTTTTAGTTGATAGGGTCAACGGAAACGTATGATCGGTTATTGGCTTTTTTTCTAAATTGAACAATACCATCAGTAAGAGCAAATAAAGTATGGTCTTTTCCCATTCCTACATTTTCACCTGGGTGATGTTTTGTTCCTCTTTGACGTAAGATGATGTTACCAGCTATTGCGCCTTGACCACCATAGATTTTTACACCTAATCGTTTACTTTCCGATTCTCTACCGTTCTTACTACTTCCTGCACCTTTCTTATGAGCCATAGTATTTAGTTTTAATTGTTAGACTATTTGTCAGTTTTCTTAGCTGCTGTTTTTTTAGCGGCTGGTTTTTTAGCTGTAGTTTTTTTAGCAGCGGCTTTTGGCTTAGCAGCACTTGCTGTTTTAGCCTTAGGAGCTGCTTTTTTGGTTGGAGCCTTTTTAGCCGGGGCTTTTTTGGCTGCTGCTTTTGGTTCAGCTTTTGCTTCTTTCTTTGCTGTAGTAGCAGTAGCTTTTTTAGCTGAAGCACCTTTTTCTACAATACTTTGGATTTCAATTTGAGTGAAAGCTTGGCGGTGACCATTTTTTACTCTGTATCCTTTTCTTCTTTTCTTTTTGAAGACAACGACTTTGTCTCCTTTCACGTGGTCAAGCACTTTTGCAGTTACTTTTGCACCACTGATAGCTGGGGCGCCAACATTAACTTTGCCTTTGTTGTCAATCAATAATACCTTATCGAATTCAACTTTAGCACCTTCTTTTTCCTCTAGTCGATGAACGAAGATTTGTTGGTCTTTTTCAACTTTGAATTGTTGCCCTGCTATTTCTACAATTGCGTACATTCTTAAAGTTTTTATTTATCCACTATTTTTTTGTGGGCTGCAAATGTAGTAATTAATATATAATTGACAAAAAAAAATTAGGCTTTGTTAATCAAGTGTATTCCCCCTAGAATTATGGCAATGCCAATAAAATGATTTAGGGTAATGATTTCGTCATCCACAAAGCCCCAAAAAATAGCAACAATAGGGATTAAATAAGTTACTGAAGAAGCAAAAATAGCAGTAGTGCCTTTGACTAATTGGTTAAATAAAACTAAGGCTATAGATGTGCCTACTGTTGATAGTAACACCACATAGAATAAGGCTAAATATGCGCCGTCAATTGTCATCTTTTCTGAAAAATCAGAAAGCCCTAATGCTAGTAAACAAAATGGCCCAACCACGAAAAAGGCTAAGCCTGAAATGTCCATAGCACTCATGTCTTGTAAATAATTCTTAATAGTATTTAAACTGATAGCATAACATAGGGTAGCAATGATAACATACCACGAATAACTAGCATTTTCTAACACTAAGCCGCCACCTGCAATGAGCCAAACAGCACCAGAAAGTCCTAATAAAATACCAATCAGCTGACTGACTTTAACTTTGGTTTTAAATAACAGCATAGCTAACATAAAGGTAAAGAGAGGCACTAAGGCATTCAATATACCAATGAGTGAGCTATCTAATTCTGTCTGTGCTTTAGTAAACAAAAAAGCTGGAAAGCCGTTTCCAAACAAACCCACAATAAGTATTGGAATAATATGCTTTTTCTCTATGGAAAAAAGTTTGTTCCAAACAAATGGTAGAAGACTCAACCAAGCAATGCCCATTCTGAGTTGTGCTACTTCGAGGTCGTTAAATACTACTAAACCTTTCTTCATCAATATGAAAGAACTTCCCCAAATGAATGCTAAAAGAAACATTAAGGTCCAGTGATAAATTTTTTTGGAAGATAAATCCACTTACAATAATTTTTGCAAAGATATGTTAGTATTTTTGTAACTCTAAAAAACTATCCAATTATGTTAAAATTATTTATTACCCCCTCATTATTAGTATTCTTATTGATAGGCTGTGGTCAGTCTAATTCATCTGAATACAAAGACGAAGTTCTTGCCGTAGCTGATACCAAAGTAGAAATGACTATTGATGGTATGAGCTGTCAAGTCGGTTGCGCTGCTTACATTGATGAAGAATTAGAAAAGGTTAGTGGTGTGGTTTCTGCTAATGTTAGTTTCGAAAATAAGTTAGCTTCAATTAGCTACGACAACAGTTTGATTAGCGAACATGATATTGTAAGTGCGATAAATTCTTTGAAAGATAGTGCTTATTCTGTAGCTTCTGTAGATGTAGAAATTTTGAAAACAGTCGAAAAGAAAAAAATCGATACCCACTAAAAAATGAATTCATTCTCTAGGCGTTTTGTTCGTTTCAATTGGTGGGCTTTGGTGTTCATATTTCTAGTTGTCATTGCTGGTAGCTTTGTGCGTACAACGGGTAGTGGTATGGGTTGTCCTGATTGGCCTAAGTGCTTTGAGCAATGGGTGCCTCCGACTGATAGTAGCCAAATACCACCAAACTATAAAGAGAGGTTCAGTCAACAAAGAGCTGAAAAGGTAGAAAAGTTTGGTGATATAATTTCTGTATTTGGCATGTCCGATGTGGCAGAGCAACTCAAAAATGACCCTAACTTACTCAAAGAAGAAGATTTTAATGTTCGCAAAACGTGGACGGAGTATATCAATAGGTTGTTTGGCTTTTTAGCTGGTAATTCTTTATTGATTATTTTCTTTTGGATTGCCTTTTATTACCGAAAAAACAAACGTTTGTTCTTAGTGTCTTTTGTGAATCTTATCTTAATTGCTTTTCAAGCATGGTTTGGTTCAATTGTAGTTGCCTCTAACTTAGTGCCATGGACCATAACCTTGCATCTATTTTTTGCTTTAGTCATTATAGGTTTGCAGTTGTACGTCATAAGATTAGTAAGCCCTTCTCAAACTCAAAATGTCCATTTGTCTAAAGAACTTTATATTTTGGTGTGGCTGTGTTTTGTTATTACGGCTGTTCAAATGTTTTTGGGTACGCAAGTCCGAGAGTCTATAGATGCCTTGACACGCCTTGGTATTGGTCGTGAGCAATGGACAGAATTTCTAGGATTACCATTCTTTATTCATAGAAGTTTCTCTTGGTTGGTATTGGGATTGTTAGCTTACATGGCTTACAAAAACGAACGTACTTACAAGTATAAAATCATACGATGGTTATTCATAATTCTAGCTATTGAACTTCTAAGTGGTGTTTTATTGGCTCATATTGATATGATTGGCTTAATACAAAACGCTCATCTATTATTCGCCACCATCTTATTCGGGATACTGTTTATGATGGTATTCAGAATTAAATTACGTTCTCAATAAAATTTAACACTAATTACTATCCCAATAAAAAAGCTCAAGAAATTCTCGAGCTTTTTTGTTGATAGGACTATAATTTTTACATCATGCCTGGCATACCGCCACCGCCCATAGGAGGCATTGGAGGAGTTTCTTCAGGAATATCAGCTAAGACACATTCTGTAGTTAGTAGCATTCCCGCAACAGAAGCTGCATTTTCTAATGCTACACGCGTTACTTTAGTGGGGTCAATGATACCAGCTTCGAACATATTTTCGAATTCTTCTTTCTTAGCATTGTAACCATAGTCGGCTTTGCCTTCTTTCACTTTAGAAACGACTACTGAACCTTCATTACCTGCATTGGCAACGATTTGACGTAATGGCTCTTCAATGGCACGCGTAACGATTTGAATACCAGTCGTTTCGTCGGCATTATCGCCTTTTAATTGAGTTAGTGCATCGGCTGCTCTTACTAAAGCGACACCACCACCAGGGATAATGCCTTCCTCAACAGCTGCACGAGTAGCGTGTAGAGCATCGTCCACTCTATCTTTTTTCTCTTTCATTTCTACTTCAGAGGCTGCACCCACATAAAGTACAGCTACACCACCAGCTAATTTAGCAAGTCTTTCTTGTAGTTTTTCTCTGTCGTAGTCCGAAGTAGTGCTTTCGATTTGAGCTTTGATTTGATTGACTCTAGACGTAATGTTGTCTTTGTCACCAGCGCCATTGACAATAGTCGTATTGTCTTTGTCAATAGTGACTTTTTCAGCAGTACCTAGCATATCGATAGTCGCATTTTCTAGCTTAAAGCCTCTTTCTTCTGAAATGACTGTTCCACCTGTTAGAATAGCGATATCTTCTAGCATTGCCTTTCTTCTGTCACCAAAGCCTGGTGCTTTAACAGCAGCAATTTTTAAAGAACCTCTCATTTTGTTAACTACCAAGGTAGCTAGTGCTTCACCATCAACATCCTCGGCAATAATTAACAAAGGTTTTCCTGATTGCGCTGCTGGTTCTAGAATAGGCAATAAATCTTTCATATTCGATATTTTCTTATCGTATAAAAGAATGTATGGTGTATCCAAATCGGCTAGCATTTTCTCAGCATTTGTAACAAAGTATGGAGAAAGATAGCCTCTGTCAAATTGCATACCTTCAACTACTTCTACATAGGTGTCAGTTCCTTTTGCTTCTTCAACAGTAATAACGCCTTCTTTCTTAACCTTGTCCATAGCTTCTGCGATAAGTGAGCCGATGGCATTGTCGTTATTGGCAGATATAGCGCCTACTTGTTGTATCTTTTCTATGCTATCGCCAACTTCTTGAGATTGCGATTTCAAATTTTCAACAACAACTGAAACTGCTTTATCAATACCTCTTTTTAAATCCATCGGATTTGCTCCTGCCGCTACGTTTTTAAGTCCGTTAGAAACGATGGCTTGTGCTAAAACAGTTGCTGTAGTAGTACCATCTCCAGCTATATCGGCTGTTTTTGATGCGACTTCCTTGACCATTTGAGCCCCCATATTTTCAATGGTATCTTCTAACTCAATTTCTTTAGCAACTGATACACCATCTTTAGTAATAGATGGACCACCAAACTTTTTATCAATAACAACATTCCTACCTTGAGGTCCTAATGTTACTTTAACTGCATTGGCAAGAGCATCGACACCTCTTTTTAGTGCATCTCTTGCTTCTATATCAAATTTTATTTCTTTTGCCATTTTTATATGTTTTAAATGATTGCTAGAATGTCAGATTCACGCATTATCATGTAATCTTTACCTTCGTATTTTAATTCAGTCCCGGAGTATTTACCGTATAGTACAGTATCTCCAACTTTAACGGTTAAAGGTTCATCTTTTTTACCGTTTCCTACAGCAACAATTGTACCTTTTTGTGGTTTTTCTTGGGCAGTATCTGGAATAATAATTCCAGATGCAGTAGTTGTTTCGGCCTGAGCAGGCTCTACAACTACTCTGTCTGCAAGTGGTTTTACATTCATATTTTTTATGTTTAGATTAATATTCAATTATAGCTTAAATCAAAAAATGTGCCACAAGGGCACACTTATATGATATTATGACTTTTTTTCAGATTATTCTGAAAAATTGACAAATCGTTATTCCGCTGGAGCTTCCTGTATCGGAAGTGATGGAAGTGCTTGAGTTGGAATAGCTGTTTCGTCAAGTTGCTCTTGCATAATAGACTGGTTTTGTACTCCTCCGGAGTTGGTAGAAGAGATCGCAAAATTTGATGCTAATGAAAAAACCAATAATGCAATTGCCAAATACCAAGTTGCCTTTTCTAAAAAGTCAGCAGTTTTTTTAACTCCCATTACTTGATTTCCACCACCAAAAGTTGCAGATAAACCACCACCTTTAGGGTTTTGAACCAATACTACTAACACTAGCAAAACGCAGGTTATTACTATTAAAACAGAGAAAATCGTGTACATAAGATTATTTATTTTTAGTGATCAATTGATCGATTAATTCAATTTGGGATGCAAATAAAGAACTTTTTTGGGGATATTTCAAGGAAAGCTGATGATATGCTACTTTTGCTTTTTCATAATGCCCTTGTTCTAAATAGACTTTTGCTAGTGTTTCTGTTACTATATCGAAGTGAAACTCTACGCTTTCTTTGGCTTTATCACTAGCAGAATAAAATTCTTTTTTTGGCTTTCTATCTCTATTAGCAATAAAGTCTTCAATGAGATTTACTTTTTTCTGAAGTTTATTTTCACTCTCTTTGTTTCTTTGGATGGGTTTAGCTTGACTTAATTTTAACCATTCATTAAATGAATGTGTTTCTTCTTTGTCAAATTCTAAAGGTTGTCCAATGTTTAACTCCTTTTTAATTTGCGTTTTTTCACTAGAGAGATTTTTCTGAACTTCTTTTTTGTTTGACTTTGGCTCAACTTCTTTGACTTTTTCTTCTGTCAAAAAGTAAAAAAGTCGTTTTCTATCTGTACTATATGCGGCAGTTTTCTTAAGTATCTGATTATAATGAATGTTATTTGTGTTTTGAAGACCTTTTAAATGTAATATCCTAGAAGTTGAGCAAAATGGATAGGTGTCAATCAATTCCCTGAGTATTTTGGTGTCATCAGCACCAATTTTATTGGGGTTGCTGAGCCAATTTGAATATGTTTCTTTAGGGTTTACCAATTGGTGAATGCTTCGTTAAATATATCGTCTATTAATTGGGATACAATTTCTTCGCTTAAAGATTCTTCAACACTAGTAAAATCTTGTGAGCTCTCATAATCTGCATATCTACTAAAAGTTTTGTCGTAGTTACTTTCTTCATCTATAATATTGACGAATTTGACTTTAACAGTTATGCTTAGTCGATTTTTAGAGGCGGTTTCATCAGCTCGTATAGCGATAGGATTAATGCTGTAGTTTGTAATTCGTCCACTAAATATCAAATCACCATCACTATTTAGTGGTATAAGGTTTGTTTCTGATGAAAATTTATCTTTTAATGCTTCTGTTAGGGTATTGGATAATACCGGCGGTGCTAAAGAGGCTACATTTTCAAATGGATTAATACTTATACTTTTCACCTCATTGGAAATTGATGCGCCGCTAAATGAGTATATTCCGCAAGAGCTAATTCCAAATAGTAGGCCAATTAAACAGATGTATGGTAGTCTTATCACAACAGATACTCTTTAATTTTTCTATATAATGTGCGCTCAGATATTCCTAATTCTTCTGCGGCATCTTTTCTTCTTCCTTGATGCCTTTGTAAAGCTTTTTCAATCAGTATTTTTTCTTGTTCTTGAAGCGTTAAAAAAGTTTCCTCTTCTTTTTCTTCAACTTCTTCTTTTATGGATATAGCTGGTTTTTCTATAAAATGGTTGATGACTTTTTCATTATCAATTTCTTGATGTTTGTCGCCCATCAATTCTTTGGTTACTCGCTTTAAATCATTTAAGTCGTTTTTCATATCAAAGAGAACTTTGTAGAGTATTTCTCTTTCTGAGATGTCATTTTCCGCTTGTTCGTCTTTGAATAAAACGGGTGTTGTATTTTGTTTTGGGATATAATTTTTTAGCGTTTCAAAACTGATACTTCTGTCTTGTTCTACTGCTGATATCTGTTCGGCTACGTTTTTAAGTTGTCTAATATTTCCTGGCCAAGAGTAATTGTGTAACAACTCAATTGCTTCCTCTTCTAAGCGAACGGGAGGGATGTGATACCTATCAGCAAAGTCCGAAGCGAATTTTCTAAATAATAAATGTATATCTTCTATTCTTTCTCTTAAAGATGGCATTTTTATGTTGATTGTATTTAATCGATAATACAAGTCTTCTCTAAATTTGCCTTTGTTGATGGCTTCTTCAATATTCACATTGGTAGCTGCAATGACTCTAACATCTACTTTTTTTATTTGACTTGAGCCTACTTTCATAAACTCCCCACTTTCCAATACTCTTAGTAGTCTTACTTGAGTGCTTAAGGGCAATTCGCCGACTTCATCTAAGAATATTGTACCGCCATCTGCAACTTCAAAATAACCTTGTCTATTGTCACTTGCTCCCGTAAAAGCTCCTTTTTCGTGACCAAAAAGTTCGCTATCAATGGTGCCTTCAGGAATTGCCCCACAGTTGATAGCAATGTATTTATTGTGTTTTCTTTGACTGTTATAGTGTATAATCTTGGGCATAGATTCCTTACCCACGCCACTTTCTCCAGTTATCAATACTGAAATGTCAGTCGGTGCTATTTGTATAGCTGTATTGATGGCTCGGTCTAATTTGTTTGAATTACCAATTATACCAAACCGTTGTTTTATGTCTTGGTGTTTAATCATACGAGTTTTATAGCTTTACCTTTAAGTGTTGCTGATGTACAGTCCTTAACATTTACTAAAACATAATCTCCAGCCTTGTAGCATTCTCTAGGAAATACAATGACAGTATTTTGTGAATTTCTTCCATATAATTCTTCATTAGACTTCTTAGAAACTCCTTCTACAAGTACTTTATGTGTTTTGCCAACCTGTTCTTTGTTTCTAATAAAAGCGTGTTTCATCTGAAGATCAATAATTTCTTGCAATCTTCTTTTTTTAGTTTCGGCAGGAACATCATCAATTAACTTGCGTTGTGCTTGTGTATTTGGTCTTTCAGAATAGCTGAACATATAGCCAAAGTTATATTTAACGGCTTCCATCAGACTTAATGTATCCTCATGTTCTTCTTCTGTTTCAGTACAAAATCCAGAAATAATATCCATTGATATTCCGCAATCTGGAATAATTCTTCTTATTGCTTCAATTCTATTCAAATACCATTCCCTAGTATAACCTCTATTCATAAGCTCAAGAATTCTACTATTTCCAGATTGAACAGGTAAGTGAATATAATTGCATATGTTCTCATACTTAGCAATAGTATGAAGGACATCATCTTGCATGTCTTTAGGATGTGAAGTAGAAAAACGAACTCTTAGACTAGGACTTACTTCAGCTACCATAGCTAAAAGTTCTGCAAAATTAGTGCTTTCATCTTGTTCTTCTTGGCTTAATTTATCAAAGTCCTTTTTTGGACCACCTCCATACCATAGGTAAGAATCTACATTTTGACCGAGTAAGGTGACTTCCTTGTAACCGTCAACTACTAATTGTTTGCATTCATCAACAATACTTTTTGGGTCTCTACTTCTTTCTCTTCCTCTAGTAAAAGGTACAACACAGAACGAGCACATATTGTCACACCCTCTTGTGATGGAAACAAAGGCTGTAATGCCATTTCCACCAAGTCTTACAGGACTAATCTCTGCATACGTTTCTTCCTTAGAAAGAATAACATTGACCGCTTTTCTTCCATCATTAACTTCATCAATTAGATTAGGTAAATCACGATAAGCATCAGGTCCCACAACTATATCAACAAGTTTTTCTTCTTCTAAAAATTTATCTTTAAGTCGCTCTGCCATACAGCCTAAAACACCAACTAACATTTTAGGGTTTTGTTTTTTCTTAATGGCATTATACACTTTTAGTCTGTTTCTTACGGTTTGCTCAGCTTTTTCTCTAATTGAACACGTATTTACAAATACTACATCAGCATCTTCAAGGTTCGGCGTTGTGGAAAAACCTTCCTTAGTAAGGATAGAAGCTACAATTTCACTATCAGAAAAGTTCATTTGACAGCCATAACTTTCTATGTACATCTTTTTAGCTCCTACTTTTGTTTGATTAAGTTGTAAGGCTTCGCCTTGTCTCGCAATATCTACTACCTTTTCGGTGTCTTCCATATGATTTACTACTTAATATAGATTGCAAAAGTAATAAAAACTGCCAAATTGACAGAAAAAAATATTTTTTTCAATTTATTATATTATTTATAATATAAAGGCAATTTGGTGGTGTCAGTCGTTTGGAAAATTTAAAAAAGGTGTTCTATATTTGCACTCATTTTAAACGAAAACAACTTATTTCTAATGGCAAAAAATTTAGTTATTGTTGAGTCACCAGCAAAAGCAAAGACAATTGAAGGTTTTTTAGGTAAAGACTTTTTAGTAAAATCAAGTATAGGTCACATCAGGGATTTGCCGAAGAAGGGTGGAATGGCTATTGATATAAAAAATGGATTTGCACCTACCTATGAAGTTTCTGCTGACAAGAAAAAAGTTGTTGATGAATTAAGTAAACTTGCTAAAAAATCGGAAACTGTATGGCTCGCAACGGATGAGGACCGCGAAGGAGAGGCCATCGCTTGGCATTTGCAAGAAGCGTTAAAATTAAAGGAAGAAAAAACCAAACGTATTGTTTTTAATGAAATTACAAAATCAGCAATAACAAAAGCCGTAGACAACCCAAGAGAGATTGATATTAATTTGGTGAATGCTCAACAAGCTAGGCGAGTTCTTGACCGATTAGTAGGCTTTGAATTATCTCCTGTTTTATGGAAAAAAGTCAAATATGGACTTTCTGCTGGGCGTGTTCAATCTGTCTCTGTGAGATTGATTGTTGAGCGTGAAAAAGAAATAACCAATTTTGTAAGTGAATCAACTTATAAAGTTTCAGCCTATTTTTTAAATGCTGACCAAAAAGTTTTTAAAGCAGATTTACCTAAACGTTTTAAATCAAAAGAAGAAGCAGTTTCATTTTTGGAGGCTTGTTCTAATTCTACCTTTACGATTTCTTCACTGACTAAAAAACCAGCGAAAAAATCCCCAACAGCTCCATTTACTACATCTACCCTTCAACAAGAAGCGTCTAGAAAGTTAGGCTTTACTGTTGGTCAAACGATGAGTGTAGCTCAAAAACTTTACGAGTCAGGTAAAATTACTTACATGCGTACAGATAGTATGAATCTATCTGAAGATGCAATTAAGTCTGCGTGTGGTTTCATAGAGTCAAATTATGGAAGCGAATATTTCAAGAGCAGAAAATTTGCTGCTAAATCCAAAGGAGCTCAAGAGGCTCACGAAGCAATTAGGCCTACTAATTTATCTAATGCTATGGTTGATGGCGAACGTAATCATCAAAGGTTGTATGAACTTATTTGGAAGAGAACTATAGCTTCGCAAATGGCAGATGCTCAATTGGAAAGAACTACTGCTGAAATCACAGTTTCTAATTCCTCAAATCACTTTGTAGCCAAAGGTGAAATGATAAAGTTTGATGGTTTTCTCAAGGTATATATGGAAAGTACAGACGATGAGGATTCTGAAGAACAAGACGGTATGTTACCTAAATTAAATGAAGGTGAAGTCGTATTTTATAGAGAAATAAATGCTGTTGAACGATTTAGTAAGCCTAAGCCTAGATTTACTGAGGCTAGTTTGGTTAAGCGATTGGAAGAGCTTGGGATTGGCCGGCCATCTACTTATGCTTCAACAATTACAACCATTCAAAACAGAGGCTATGTAGAAAAAGGACAAAGCGAAGGAATTTTAAAGCCATATATTAGCCTTAGGCTGAAAGATCAAGCTATTACAGAAGAACAAAAATCTGAAAAAACAGGTTCAGATAAATCTAAATTGAAACCTAGAGATATTGGAATTGTGGTTACTGAATTTTTAGAAACTAACTTTTCAGATGTTATGGATTA
>CAXFLH010000039.1:0-12124 GCA_964003875.1 uncultured Flavobacteriales bacterium
CAGGAATACAACCCGCCATAGGATTAGCCCCAGCGCGATTATAAAGACTCATTGTTTCCTGCTGACGTTTAACCGCATTGTCTTTGTACTTTTTATTTAACTCCTCAATCTCTGGACGGAGAACCTTCATTTTAATTTGTGACACGTATGACTTATAGGTCACCGGAGACATTGCCAATCGAACAATAATCGTCATTAGAATAATCGCCAAACCATGAGGTAAGAAAGAGGATAAAAATCCAACCAAGCACAACATTTAAAGGTTTAAAAATTGACATTTTATGAAATTATTTTGGTTAGTAAAGTGTCAAAACTACACTTTATATCCAAAAATCCTAACAACTTAAGTTAATTTTTTTAAAAAATAATCATTTAAAGTGTTTTTTACACTTATTCCAATACTTGAAGAAGCTAGTAAAATAACCCTTGACAGGAAATATCCAATCTCTATCTTCTTCTTTTCCTTCATAATAATGATTTAGAGGATGTTCTTTGTAGAATATATGACTCTCTTCTGTAATTTTTTTTAATTCTTTGAACTCACCAACATATAATTGTATGTTGTTAATATTTTTAGATAAGTCTATCATAAATTCCATTGATTTTTTAGAAATCGGATAATTTTCAAAAACAGATGGTTCGACAAGAAGAATTCTATTCGCATCAACATTTACTTTCCATTGTGGGTCGAGATTATAAAAGTTGTATATCAATGTAGGCTTATTGGTGTCAATTTTAATTTCTTCAGTCATTTTGGGTAGAGGTGTAGTCAGTTTTAAATCCTTAAGCTCTAATAATTCATTAGGAACTTTTAAATCATTAAACTGATGGTACTCAATATCAAGAAAAGTATTTTTTTGAGTGGTATAGCAGTATTTATTGATGTTTTTCTGATTAGCGTAATATAATTTATTGCTATTGCTGCCGCATACCCATTGCCAACTCAAAGCATTACTTGCCCAATCTCCGTCTAATAAATGATAGTACATCCATTGAGCAGCTAATTTCCAATGAGACTTAGCCACATTACAGCAAATTGATGCTATGTACATGCGCAGGTGATTGTGTAAATATCCACTTTTATAAAATTCTGTTATGCTATCATCTATAGCTTTTATTGAAGTTTTTCCATCAACTATAGCTTTTGGAATGAGGTGATTTTTAACGCCATCTTGTTTATTTTTTAAATCAGAATTGATAAGTGTGCCTTTATCTATCCAAATTTGTTGCCAATAATCTCTCCAAGCTAATTCTTGTACAAATTTTTCGATTTTATAAAATGGATATCCTTGAGCCTTGAGATATTCAAATACTTGTTTGGTAGAAATGACACCTCTAGAAATGTAAGGCGATAATTTACTCACATCTCCATCAATAAAATTACGATTTTTTGAGTATTCAATAGGTCTAAGATAGTCTAACTTTTGAAGTATTTGTGAGAAGTTTGTATTCATTTTGTATAACTATTAAATTAAAAAGCTATACAAAAATACTGTTTTAAGTGATTATATGACTAAAAGATGACTATAAATACCATATATTAATTTCTATTTCTTCTAAATGCTTGATACAATTTATCCTTTAATTCTTCTTCCATATCTGCTTCTGCTTGTAAATAGCCTTCTTTTCTGCCAATTATCATAGCAATAAAAATAGCTTCTCTTAGATTATGACCATTTTGAAGAATTTTCATCATAGCATCATAGGTGTACTCGGTTTCATCTGCAATTTGTACAGCTAGTTTTTCAAATTCTACTAATTCTTGTTGGTCACATTCTAAAAGATGACACAGCTTTTCTATTTCGAAGGAGCTCAGGTGTTGTATTTTACTTGGAATATTCATATTTATTATTTTATAGTATAATTTAATTCAAATATTATGCCAATGTTAAATTATAGTCAAAATGTCAGTATCTGATGATATTTTTATCACGTTAGAAAGAATTGGATTTAAATTTTAAGTTTTTCTTTAATTTTGGCTTGAGCTATACCTTTGATTCTATAAAAATATTATTGTAAATTCACGATTTTTATGATTTTATAGAAATTAAATATTTTATTTAGATTTGATAAAAATTAATTTAAAGACCAATGTTCAAAAAAGTATTATTACTTCTATTTTTTTCGCCATTTATTTTACAAGCTCAAGACTGTATTGACTCAACAGCTATTGACCCGGGTTGTACTTGTATTTTAATCTATGATCCTGTTTGTGGATGTGACGGTGAGTTGTATAGCAATCCTTGTGAGGCTACACAGTGTTTTGGTGTTACCTCATATGTTTCCGCATATGATACTAATGGAAATATAATAGATTGTTCTACAGTAGCCACAGATAATTCTATTTGTGACTCAATTAATGTGGAGGTAGAATCATTTAATCTTATGACAGAAGATGGAGAAGCTACTTTGACTATAAATATGTCCACGTTCTTTACTTCATCAGAATTTTTTGGTTATGCAGGTTTTGTATTATTAAACTCTGATGGAGAAGAAATTGCTGGGGAAGGTATGGACGCAGGAAATGTGTATGGTTTTGGTGCTAACTACAGTGATGTGAGAACATTATATTTTGAAGAATTTTTTAGTATTCCATTTGAAGGAACCTTGTTGCTTTACGAAGGATTTTTTGCTGGAAACCCTGAACTTGTTTGTTCATTTCCTATCAGCTTTAGCCTGGACGGTGCTGGTATTTCTTTGGAAGGACAATATCATTTAGCTGAAGAATTCGATTATGTGGAGATTACTTCTGATTCTTTATTTGTTTATGATTTTGAGGAAAATATGGAATGCTACGTTTATATTGCTTCTAGCTATTTAGCGTCAGACTCCCAATTAGTAATTACCAATACAGAATTTGAGGAGCAGATCATGTTTGATTATGAGTTTTCTGAAAATAATATAATACTAATGACTGCTGAAGACAGTCTTTTGTTGGATTATACTTCTTTTAATGCTTTTGAGTGGGAAGAGTGCAATGAAGATTCTACAGAATGTACTATTTATAATGTATTTGCTGAGGCAGGAGAATGTGATAGCTTAGGTTATTTTATGGTCGATATAGAATTTGATGTGGAAAACCCTATGGCTTACACCTATACTATTCAAGGTAATGGCACAAGCTACGGTTCTTTTGAATATGGAAAGCCCTTTAATCAATTAGGACCTTTTTTAGGTGATGGTGAGACCGAATATGAGTTTGTTATTACTGATAATGAGGATTCAGAATGTTCTGACTACTACATTTTAGGAACAGTAACTTGTGATGTTATTTCTAGTATCACAAATTTCGAAATATCAGCTAAACGACTTTTATTCATCAAAAATATCTTAGGTGAAAGGGTCAACAAGCTTGAGCCTAATATCCCATATATCTACTTTTATGATGATGGTAGTTTTGAAAAGAAGATTATTTTCATACAGTAATTTTTTGTTGAGTACTCTTGTTAAAGTTTAAACATTTCATAAAATCTGACGATGCCGCTTGGATAACATTTATTCATGGAGCAGGTGGCAGTAGTACCATTTGGCACAAACAGGTCAAAGTACTCAAAGAACATTTTAATTTATTACTCATCGATTTAAGGGGTCATGGTATGTCAAATGACCTTCCTGTAAACACGGACTATTCTTTAGGTATTGTGGTAGACGAAGTGGTTGAAGTTATTCAGTATTTAAATATCAAAAAGTCCCATTTTATTGGTGTTTCGTTGGGAACAATTATCATTACCAAAATTTCTGAACTTTATCCGAAAATTGTCGATAAGGTTATACTAAGTGGTGCTATTACTAGCTTTTCAACTCGTACATTATTTCTTTTAAGAACAGCACAGGCGATAAAGAGTTTTACTCCTAATATCATTTTATACCGTTTGTTTGCCCTAATTATAATGCCTAGTAAAGAACATAGAGTTTCTAGAAGAGTATTTATCAATGAGGCCAAAAAGATTAAGAACAGAGCCTTTAAAAATTGGTTGAGATTATTACCAGAAATTAAGCGCACTATTGATGATATTTCTAAACTCAAACTTTCTAAACCAACCTTGTTTATTTCAGGAATAGAGGATTATCTATTTGTGCGACAAATTGAAGAATATGTAAAAGATAAATCAAATTGTTTTTTAGAAAAAGTAAATAATTCAGGACATATTGTCAATATTGACCAATACCATACCTTTAATAAATTTGCATTAAATTTCTTAAAATAATCATGAAAAACTTTTTAATCCTAATTGGCTCAGTTCTGTTATTAGGCTGTAGCTCAAACTCCCAATCTTACATCAATTTAAAACCCATTGAATTCCAAACATCTTTCGAAAAAGAAGGATGTATCATTCTAGATGTTAGAACGCCGCAAGAGGTCAGTAGTGGTGCCATTGAAAATGCCAGTACAATAGATTTTTACGACCAAGATTTCGAGCGAAAAATCAGCAAAATTCAAAAAGACAAAACCGTCTATGTTTATTGTAAGAGTGGAGGTAGAAGCTCACAAGCTGCCAAGTTACTAGTAAAGCATGGACAAGCTAAGGTGGTCAATCTCAATGGAGGAATTATGGCATGGCAATCTGCTCAATTACCACTAATACAAACTTCCAAAATAGAAGATAAATCTATTCAGAAGTTATCCATTTCTGACTTCGATTGTATACTTAGTCAAAATAATTTAGTGTTTGCTGATTTCCATACTTTATGGTGTATGCCTTGTCGTAAAATATCTCCTATAATAGATGAGTTAAAAGAAGAATACATCAGTTCAGCAAATATTCTTCGCATAGATATAGATAAAAGTGAATTACTATCAGAATCTTTTGATATAAATACTGTACCAACTCTAATACTATTTAAGGATTCTAAAGAAATATGGAGACACACAGGCTTAATAAGTAAAAAAGAACTAACTCAACTATTGGATTCTCACCTATAGTTAGTATAATGTGGAGCTGGTGGGAATCGAACCCACGTCCAAACAAGGAACTCAAGCGCTTTCTACATGTTTATTGTTTTTTGATTGTCGGGAAGGGTAAGGGAAAACACAACCGTACTCCAACCTTATCTTCTTAAATTTCGTCTTTTAGTCGAAGCACTAAAAAACTAGCCCAATCTTTTTATGATGCTTCATGTGAATAAAAGCGTTGAGCTTTCTTAAATTCGGAAGCAAAGGCGTCCTAAATACTATACTTAGGCAGCCATAGCGTAGTTATACTCGCCATTTAAAAGTGTGTGAATTAATATTTACGAGCCAATAAACAATGCTCGACATGCTTACGGTTAACTTCATCTTGTAGTCAAAACCAGTCAGCCCCAATAATTAAAGAACGAATCGCAAAAATACAACTTTTTAGTTTGTTTTATCTGAATTCATAACGACGACTACGATGAGATTTCAAACATTGTTAAAGAGTCTGTTGTTTCTTATAGTCAAAAATATTTTGGTTTGTTAGCTCGTAAGATAAAATAGATGCTTACAAAGACGATAAAAATTGGCTAACTTTTAAAAATCTATTCAAAAATATATTATAACAAGAAAGTGTAAGTGCTAGTTTTATTGATTGGTAATTGCATAAATTCTTTTTAATTTTGGCTATGGCTGTAATCAAAGTTGGAATATTAAAAGAAAGTAAAATACCACCAGATAAAAGAGTGCCTTTTACACCTATTCAGTGTAAGAATTTGATAACTCAATATCCAAATCTAAGCTTGGTGGTTCAAAAAAGTCCTATCCGTTGTTTTGATGATGAAGAATACGCTGAGTTAGGTATTCCATTAGTAAATGATGTGTCCGATTGTGATGTGTTATTTGGTGTAAAAGAGGTTGTAAAGTCTGAATTACTAGAAAATAAGACTTACTTCTATTTTTCCCATACAATTAAGGAGCAAAGCTATAATAGAGCTTTACTACAAACTATGATTGCCAAAGGAATTTCAATGGTAGATTACGAAACCTTAACTTATGCTAATAGTAGGCGAATCCTAGGTTTTGGTCGCTATGCTGGGGTAGTGGGTTGTTACAATGGTTTTTTAGCTTATGGAAAAAGAACAAAGCGATTTTTGTTAAAGGCGGCTAATTTGTGTCACAATCGACTAGAGCTTGAACAAGAATTGCAAAAAGTGGATTTACCAGCCGTTAAAATTATTGTTTCTGGTAATGGTAGAGTAGGGCAAGGGGCAATAGAAATCATTAAGCAATTAAATATTAAAGAAGTCAGTAAAAAAGAATTTGTATCACAAAGTTTTGACGAGGCTGTTTATGTGCATTTAGATTTTTACGATTATAACGAACGAATTGATGGTTCTGCATTTTCTAATAAAGATTTTTTTTCAAATCCTGAATGGTTTCAATCTAGCTTTATGAACTTTGCTTCTTGTGCAGATATCTTTATTGCTGGGCATTATTATGGTAAAGGCTCACCTTATCTATTTACTAGAGAAGATGCAAAATCCTCAGATTTCAAAATACGTACTATTGCTGATATTTCTTGTGATATTGATGGTCCAGTAGCTTCAACTATTCGACCTTCTACAATTGCAGAGCCAATTTATGGCTATAACCCTCATACAGAATCTGAAGATGTCTTTGATAAAGATGAAGTTATAACTGTAATGGCTGTAGATAATTTACCTTGTGAGTTGCCAAAAGATGCTTCTGAAGATTTTGGTAATGCACTCATTCAACATGTCTTTCCTTGTTTACTTGGTGAAGACTCAGAGCAAATTATTGCTCGAGCTACAATTTGTGAGAATGGTGATTTGACACCTAACTACGAGTATTTAAGAGAATACGTCAATATTAAAGACTAAATCGATTTTAAATCAGAAATAGTTTGTGTAGGGTTTTCAGATTTGAAAACAAAACTTCCTGCTACCAATACATCTGCTCCAGCTTCTTTCAAGAGGGGTGCGTTACTAGAGTTAACACCGCCGTCAATCTCGATTTTAGTAGAGGCATTTTTACTTTGAATTAAGCTTTTCAATTCTCTGACTTTTTGATACGTATTTTCTATAAATGATTGACCACCAAAGCCAGGGTTTACTGACATTAAACAAACTAAGTCAATATCTAGAATAGTGTCTTTTAATAAATCTATAGATGTATGAGGGTTAAGTGCCACACCTGCTAACATACCTTCTGTTTTTATAGCTTGTATAGTTCGGTGCAAGTGAGTACAAGCTTCATAATGTACCGTTAAGATATCTGCACCTACTTCTTTAAAGGTTTTGATATACCTATCTGGGTCAACAATCATCAAATGTACGTCCATTGTTTTTTTACTGTGTTTTTTGATAGCTTTAATTACTGGCATACCAAAAGATATATTGGGTACAAAAACACCGTCCATCACATCGATATGAAACCAATCGGCTTGACTTTCATTAAGCATTTCGCAATCATTTTGTAGATTGGCAAAATCGGCGGCTAAAAGTGAGGGAGCTATTAAATGTGTCATAGTTATTTGATTATTTTGTGTAACAAAGTTAAAAAAAAAGAGAGCCGAAGCTCTCTTTAGTTTATCCCAAATAGGTTTTTAATATTTTACTTCTAGAAGTATGTTTCAGTCGACGAACTGCTTTTTCCTTTATCTGTCGAACTCGCTCTCTAGTTAAGTCAAAGGCTTCGCCAATTTCTTCAAGAGTCATAGCGTGTGCTCCATTCAAACCAAAATAGGCTTTAACCACTTCACCTTCTCTTGGAGTAAGGGTTGCTAAAGCTCTTCCAATTTCTTGTCTTAAAGAATCTACCATTAGTCCTTCATCGGGATTAGGGCTGTCTTCACTACCGATGACATTATACATGTTACTGTCTTCACCTTCTACTAAAGGAGCATCCATAGAAACGTGACGGCCAGAATTTTTCATAGCCTGTTTGACTTCATCTTCTGTCAAATCCAATTCTTTAGCTACTTCTTCGGCAGTAGGAGGTCTTTCTAACTGTTGTTCTAATAAAGCGTATGCTTTGTTGATTTTATTGATTGAACCAATTTTGTTTAATGGAAGTCTTACAATTCTAGATTGCTCAGCTAATGCTTGAAGAATAGACTGACGAATCCACCATACGGCATAGGAGATGAATTTGAAGCCACGAGTTTCATCAAAACGTCTTGCAGCTTTTATCAAACCAAGATTTCCTTCGTTGATTAAATCAGGGAGTGATAAACCTTGATTTTGATATTGCTTAGCTACTGAAACTACAAAACGTAGATTGGCTTTGGTAAGCTTCTCTAAAGCCATTTCATCACCTGCTTTGATACGTTGAGCCAATTCAACTTCTTCTTCTGCAGTAATAAGGTCAACACGACCAATTTCTTGCAAGTATTTATCTAGTGAAGCGGTTTCTCTGTTAGTTACCTGTTTGGTAATTTTTAGCTGTCTCATTTTGTAATTTAAAATTAATAATTCGGTTGTTCTAGCATTCTTTTACGCTGTAAACAATCAAAGGTTACATCTTATTGATTATTTTTTTTCAGGTTTTGGTAAAAGTACTTTTCTTGACAACCTTAACTTACCAGATTTAGCATCAATTTCAGTTAATTTAACTTCTACTTTATCGCCTTCTTTTAAAACATCTTCAACGTTTTCTACTCTTTCCCAATTGATTTCAGAAATGTGTAATAAACCGTCTGTCCCTTTGCCAATATTTACAAATGCACCATATGGCATAACAGAGCGAACAGTACCTGTATAAATATCTCCTACTTCAGGAGTAAATGTCAATGCTTTAATTTCAGAAATAGCATTATCCAATAACTCTTGAGTAGTTCCTAAAATTTCAACCTTTCCTTGATTATCGACTTCCTCGATAGTTATTGTAGTGTCGGTATCAGACTGAAGTTGTTGGATAATTTTTCCACCAGGCCCAATTACTGCTCCAATAGTATCTTTTGGAATAAACATGACATGTATTTTTGGTACATGAGGTTTAAGTTGAGCTCTTGTTTCAGAAATAGTATCAGTTAATTTACCTAAGATATGTAGTCTTCCGGCGTTGGATTGTTCTAACGCTTGAGTAAGAATTTCATAAGATAAGCCTTCAATTTTGATATCCATTTGACATGCAGTAATACCATCTTTAGTACCACATACTTTAAAGTCCATATCGCCTAAGAAATCTTCATCTCCTAAGATGTCAGATAATACTGCAAAATTACTGCCATCAGTAATTAATCCCATAGCAATTCCAGAAACAGGTTTTCTTAGTTTAACACCTGCATCCATTAGTGCCATAGTACCCGCACATACCGTTGCCATAGAAGACGAACCGTTAGATTCAAGTATGTCTGAAACTACTCTTACTGTGTAAGGGTTTTCTTCATCTATCATTCTAGACAAGGCTCTTTGTGCTAAGTTACCGTGACCTATTTCTCTTCTGCTTACTCCTCTAATTGGTCTTGCTTCACCTGTAGAAAATGGAGGGAAATTGTAGTGTAGATAGAATCTTTCAGAACCTACTTCTGTAACACCATCAATTCTGTTCTCATCCATTTTAGTACCTAAAGTAACTGTTGTGAGAGATTGTGTTTCACCTCTAGTAAATAGAGCAGAACCATGAGGTCTTGGCAGATAATCTATTTCACACCAAATTGGACGAATGTCTGAAGGACTACGACCATCTAAACGAACGTTTTCATTAAGTACCATATCTCTAACAGCTTTTTTCTCTGCTTTCTTGAAGTAAGCACCAAGCATAAAGCTCTTTTCTGCTAATTCTTCTTCAGAAAGTGTTTCTTTGAAAGCGTCTTTAATAGCTTTGAAGTCGTTGCTTCTAACGTGTTTTTCAGAGGCTTTTTTTGCTACAGCGTAGAATTTGTCATAGCAATATGCCATTACATTATCTTCTAGTTCTTTATCATGATTCTCATGACAATATTCTCTTTTAGTTTCTGTGCCTACTGCTTTAGTTAGTTCCAATTGAATAGCACAGTGATTTTTTATTTCGTCGTGAGCAAATTTGATAGCCTCTATCATTTCTGCTTCAGAAATTTCGTCCATTTCGCCCTCAACCATTGCTACGCTATCTGCTGAAGCTCCAATAACCATATCAATATCAGATTCTTCTAATTGAGCAGGGGTAGGGTTAACTATTAATTCACCATTGACACGACCCACTCTTACTTCAGAAATAGGACCGTTAAATGGTATGTCAGAAACTGCAATTGCAGCAGATGCACCTAAACCTGCTAGTGCTTCGGGGCATACGTTTTCGTCGTGCGATACTAGCGATAACATAATTTGTGTTTCAGCATGGTAGTCGCTTGGGAAAAGTGGACGTAGTATTCTATCAACTAATCTCATTATTAGTATTTCGTGATCGGTTGGTCTAGCTTCACGCTTTAAAAAGCCACCTGGAAAACGTCCATCGGCAGCGAATTTTTCTCTGTAATCTACGGTTAATGGCAGAAAGTCTACATCATCTTTAGCCTCTTTGTTAGATACTACAGTAGCTAACAGAACAGAATTGCCCATTCTTATTTCAACTGAACCATGTGCTTGTTTAGCAAGTTTACCAGTTCTAATTTCAATGGTTCTACCATCTTTCTGTTCAATTTTTTTTACAATTTCTTTCATTTTTTTGTCTATTTACATACTAACGGATTTATACACAAAAAGGCAATTGAAAAATTGCCTTTTGCGTATTGTCCGCTTAGAAGATACCTTATCTTCTTATTCCTAAATCTTTGATTAGCGCTCTGTATTTCTCGATATCTTTATTCATTAAGTAATCAAGAAGACCTCTTCTCTTACCGACAAGAAGTTGTAGCGAACGCTGAGTATTTTTATCTTTTCTGTTATTTTTTAAGTGACTAGTCAAGTAAGATATTCTGTTGGTAAATAAAGCTATTTGACCTTCAGTTGATCCTGTATTTTTTGAGTTACCACCATATTTTTTAAAGATGGCGTCTTTTTCTTTAGCAGTTAAATGCATTCTATATTGTTTTTATATCCTAAAAATTGGTTTGCAAATATAGAAAAACTTTTAAATAAAGAAAGATAATTCTCTTTATTTCTAACATGTGTACATATCTAGTAATAGAGAGATTTTGGATTTAAGGTTTTTTCGTTCAACAATAAAGTCCAAAAATCCGTGCTCTAAAACAAATTCTGAGGTTTGAAATCCTTCGGGTAAACTTTTTCCAATAGTCTCTTTAACTACTCTAGGGCCAGCAAAGCCAATTAGAGCTCCGGGCTCAGCAATGTTGACATCACCTAACATAGCAAATGAAGCTGTTACACCACCTGTTGTGGGGTCTGTTAATAGTGAAATATAAGGCAGTTTAGCTTGAGAAAGTAATGAAAGATTAGCAGATGTTTTTGCCATTTGCATCAATGAAAAGGCGGCTTCCATCATTCTAGCTCCTCCAGATTTAGAAATCATTATAAAACCACACTTTTGCTTAATAGCATGTTGTATGGCTCTACTGATTTTTTCTCCAACAACAGCACCCATAGAACCTCCAATGAAATTGAAGTTCATACAGGCAATAACAATAGGTTTACCTTCTATTTTACCAAAACCTGTAGTAATAGCATCTTTAAGACCTGTTTTTTCTTTAGATTGAATTAGTCTGTCTTTGTACTTTTTGGTATCCTCAAATTGTAAGGGATCTTTAGATTCCATTTTTGGATCTAACTCTTTGAATTTCCCATCATCAAAAAGAATAGAAAAATAGCCACTAGCATTTATTCTTTCATGAAAGCCACATTTTTGACATACGCTTAAGCATGATTCATGTTCTTCGGTTGGTACAATATGTTTACATTTAGGACATTTATACCACAATCCTTCAGGGATTTCCTTTTTGTCATTGGTGGAAGTAGTAATGCCTCCTTGTATTCTTTTGAACCAACCCATCTTATTTATTTCAAGGTATTAACGTTATTTAAATCAGCAAAGGCTTGATTGAGACGAATTTTGAAAGCTTCTTCGCCTTTTCTTTGCCATACTCTAGGGTCGTAATATTTCTTATTTGGAATATCACTGCCATCAGGGTTTCCTATCTGACTAGAAATATAATCTTTCTTTTCGTTCATGTATTCTCTTACTCCAGAGGTAAAAGCGTATTGAAAATCAGTATCTAAATTCATTTTAATGACACCATATCCTATAGCTTCTCTTATGTCTTCTATGGAG
>CAXFLH010000040.1:0-11888 GCA_964003875.1 uncultured Flavobacteriales bacterium
GGACCCTCTCCTTAAAAGGGAGATGCTCTACCAACTGAGCTACCAGGTCGGTTTTAATTTTGAGTGTGCAAATATAATTGCATTATTTCAATCAGCAAGAAAATAAAATTAAATTTTTACTACTTTTTAAATTGTTTTACAACGTTCAAAATCAGCGTTTTCGTCGAATAGTTTTCGATAGGTTCTCAGCGTCATATATTTTTCTGTACCTAAATTATGAACAATCTTAATCATTTTAGGGTTAAAATCGCCAATCCATGTGATGATGAGTTGTTTGTACTGCTTACTTTCATTCTCAAATTGATTTTTAACAGCCATGATTATTGCACCTTCTAAACCTTTCTTTTGAAAGTCAGGCGCTACACCAAATGCAATGCCAAATACATTGTTGCAACTTCCTTTCCACTTATGATATAAAAATTTCAGCTTGCCTAGCCAGTTTAGGTTGCCATTGATGTGCTGGAAAATTTGATTTATTTCAGGTAAGGCAATGAAAAAAGCTATTGGTTCATTGTTGTAATAGGCAAACCAAATGAGTTTTTCATCCATAATGGGTTTCATCTTACGCATTATAGAACGAGCTTGAGAAGCAGGCATTCCTTTAAAGTTGCTATGTGTTTTCCAAGCTTTATTATAAACGGTTCTAAAATCTTCGGCATAGTCGAACATCTTTTTAGTTTTTAGATGTCTGAAGGTATATCCGTTATCTTTTAGAATTCTTGCAGATCGTTCTTTGTATTTATTTGAAATATCATCACTGATGTTTCTGCAATACATGAATTGTTCGAAGTAAGTTAAAAAGCCGTAATCTTCAAATAACTTCTGATAGTAAGGTGGTTGATAAGGATTAGCATAGATAGGTCTATTTTCAAAGCCTTCAACTAATAGTCCCCAATACCTATCTCTTTCACCAAAATTTATAGGTCCATCCATAGCCTCCATTTTTCTATCTTCTAGCCACTTTTTGGCGGTGTCAAACAATAGTGATGAGGCTTTAGGATCATCTATACATTCGAAAAAACCTACTCCTCCCGTAGGTTGTTTTTCAGAAAATGCTTTTTTTCTATTGATAAAAGCAGAGATACGACCTATGTAAGTATTATAGTCATTCTTCAATATCCACCTAATGGCCTCACCATGTCTAAAAAATTTGTTTTCTTTTTTAGAGAAAACCTTTTCTACATCTTGTTTAATGTGAGGTATCCAATTGGAATCGTTTTTGTAAATCTCAAAAGGAATTTGATGAAAAGCTTTTATGTGAGCAGATGTATTTACTTCTATGATTGTCATTTAAATTCCGTTTATTTGTAAAAGCAAATTAAGCTGAAATTTAAATGAAAAACAAAGTTGTTGTCATTAGTGGTGCATCTTCAGGAATTGGAAAGGCTTGTGCATGGCATTTTGCCAAGAATGGTAGTAAGGTCGTTTTAGCCGCTAGAAGAATTGACAAACTAAAAGTTATTGGTGAGGAAATAATGTCAGCTGGTTATGAAGTCCTTACAATTCAAGCAGATGTTAGTATTGAATCCGATTGCGAACGTTTAATCTCAGAAACCATTAGTAAGTTTAAAGGAATTGATGTTCTTATTAATAATGCTGGTATATCTATGCGAGCAACTTTAGAGGACATGGATTTATCAGTTATGAAAAAAGTTATGGATATCAACTTTTATGGGACTGTATTTTGCACTAAATATGCCTTGCCTCATATTTTAAAATCAAAAGGTTCTGTTGTAGGTGTTTCTTCCATAGCAGGATACAAAGGTTTGCCTGCAAGAACTGCTTATTCAGCTTCTAAATTTGCTATGCAAGGATTTCTAGAATCTCTAAGAATAGAAAATTTGAAAAAAGGCTTACATGTCCTTATTGCTTGTCCAGGTTTTACGGCTTCTAATATTCGAAATACAGCTTTATCTAAAAACGGTGAGATTCAGAAAGAAAGCCCTAGAGATGAAAGTAAAATGATGACCGCCGAAAAAGTCGCAGAATACATTCATAAAGCTATTGTTAATAGACAAAATTCATTAGTTTTAACGATTAATGGAAAACTTACCGTATTTTTGAACAAATTATTACCAAGTTTAGTAGATCGATTAGTATACAATCATTTAAAGAAAGAACCTAATTCACCTTTTTAATCCTATTAAATCCTAAATTAAATTTACAATGACCATTTTTTTAGTCGGCTATATGGGTTGCGGAAAAAGCACTCTTGGAAAAAAACTTGCCTATAACCTGAGACACGATTTTATTGACCTAGATACTTATATTGAAGAACAGGAGGGTAGAACCATCAAAGAAATTTTTGCTGATGATGGAGAAGACTATTTTAGAAAGTTAGAAAGAGTTTATCTTCATAGAGTAATTGATACTGAAAATGTAGTTATTTCAGTAGGTGGAGGAACGCCTTGTTTCTTTGATAATATGGAACAAATGAACGAGTATGGTTTAACGGTATATGTCAACATGCACCCTAAGGCACTTATTCCTAGGTTACAATTGTCAGAATCGTTTAGACCATTAATTGATGGTATGGAGGGAGAGGTATTACTTGACTACGTTTATAAAACACTTAGAGAAAGAGAAGGCTTTTACCATAAAGCACACAAAGTAGTTTCCGGATATAACCTATCTGCCAAAAAACTCCAAGAATATTGCTTGGAAGAGTAAGAAAGACTATCTGCTATGCATCAGATTGATAATACATATTTGACATTAGAAAAATTGCATGAAATTTTTCATGAACAACAGTCTATAGAATTATCTCAAGATGCCGTGAGACGAATTACAGATTGTCGTTCTTTCTTAGATGAACAATCTAATAATAATACACCAATTTATGGTGTCAATACTGGTTTCGGTTCCTTATGTAACGAATCCATTTCTCAAGAAAATTTAGAAGAATTACAAGTGAATTTAGTCATTTCTCATGCTTGTGGTTTTGGTGAAGAAGTTCCTAGCTCAATTGTAAAGCTAATGCTTCTGTTAAAAGTTCAAACTTTGTCTTATGGGCATTCAGGAGTTCAACTTGAGACAGTCAATAGACTAATTGACTTTTATAATGAAGATATTTTACCTGTTGTATACCAGCAAGGTTCTCTAGGTGCTTCTGGTGATTTAGCACCTTTAGCTCATCTTTCTTTACCATTACTTGGTTTGGGTGAAGTGTATTATAAAGGTCAGAAAGTTGAATCCGAGCAAGTATTAAAAGAGATGGGTTGGAAGCCTATTTGTTTAAAGTCTAAAGAAGGTTTAGCCTTGTTGAATGGTACACAATTCATGAGTGCATACGCACTACATACACTTTTCAAGGCCTACAAACTATCCTATTTAGCCGATTTAATAGGCTCTGTTTCCTTAGAAGCCTTTGATGGCAGTATAGAGCCATTTAATGAATTAGTACACCTTATACGCCCTCATAGTGGGCAGCTAAAGACCGCTAAAAATATTTCAGAATTTTTAGAGGGTAGCGATTTAATCAAACAGGAAAAAGTTAATGTTCAAGACCCTTATTCTTTCCGTTGTATACCACAAGTACATGGAGCAACTAAAGATGCTTTAGAGTACGCTAAAAATACTATTATCACTGAAATAAATTCAGTTACTGATAACCCCAATGTCTTTCCCAAAGATGGTAAAGTAATTTCAGCAGGTAATTTTCATGGTCAGCCTTTAGCATTAGTAATGGATCATATGGCAATAGCATTGTCTGAGTTAGGAAGTATTTCTGAACGAAGAATATATCTTTTAGTTTCAGGGCAAAGAGGTTTGCCTTCTTACTTGACTCCTAATGTTGGTTTGAATTCTGGCTTTATGATACCACAGTATACAGCTGCAAGTATTGCTAGTCAAAACAAACAATTATGTACTCCAGCATCTGTCGATAGTATTGTATCATCGAATGGTCAAGAAGATCACGTTAGTATGGGTGCAAATGCTGCTACAAAACTGTATAGAGTCGCTGAAAATATCGAAAGAATATTAAGTATTGAGTTAATGTCTTCATCTCAAGCCTTATCTTTCAGAACTAAAAAATCTTCTGATTTTATCGAAAGTTTTATGAATAGCTTTAGACAAGAAGTAGCTCCTTTGTCTAAGGATGTTGTGCTTCATAATGAAATGATGAAGTCACAGCAATTTATTCAGAATTTATCCATAGAGAAAGGTTTAATATACTAACACTTTTTACAGATTAAAAGTCTTTTTTCTTCGTTCATTAGAGTAGTGGCAAAAATATAATCATTACCACCATCATTTAGACCTAATTTTTTACGAATTTCATTTACTGAATTAGGGAAGTTTCTCTTAGAAATATTTGCTTTTTTAGACTTTACAACCCTTTGAATTTCTTGTTTATTCAATCGGCAAATCTTATTCAGCTCAAAACATCTTCCAGGAAAATCTTTCAAATAATTTTCTGAAGTATAAAGATGACTGTTAGCATGAAGTTTACTTAGTTTAAAAGCTAGGGCAATAGACTTAAAAGCTCCAGCTTTTAAAATACTTGCATTGGGTTCGTAAATGTACTTTTGTGGTAATGATAAGTTTATTTTATTATTAAGTTCTTGCTCATTGTCAAATTTAAAAGTGAAGTCTTTTACTAAATCTTTACAAATTATAGACGTTTGCTTTTTAATCGAATTAGCGTCAATGAGAAACAACAATTCTTTACATTCATTATTGACTGCTATAACGTGTATTTCTTTGAGCTGAGGCAATTGCTCCATAGCTAGTTTGATATCAAGCAAAGGCGAGGTTTTAACCAAGATTTGCTTTCCTTTTTCTAAAAGTAGGTTTAGGTGCAGTATGATATTTGGAGTGTATTCCTCAAGTCTTACGACTTTGGTATTGTTTTCATTTCTCCTTGAAGGGTCAATATAAATCAAGTCAAAGCTCTGATTAGTATGCTTTAAATATTCAATGCCATCAGTAATATGAGATTCCACTTTTGCTTGTAAACACTCAAAATTATGTTGTGCAATAAATTGTAGTTCCAAATCCTTTTCGCAATGAATAGTATTTTTAAAAGATTTACTGATAAAAAAACTGTCTATTCCAAATCCGCCAGTTAAGTCAATACAGGATTCGCCATTACAAATTTTGGATTTATATAAAGCAGTATGCTCAGATGAGCATTGTTCCATACTAAGTTGTTTAGGAAAGATGAGGTTTTTATGATTTTTCCAAGAGGGTATTTTCGTTTCAATTATTTGCCTAGCCTTGAGTTGATTGGCTAAAATTCCACCATCTACTTCTAGTTTTTGATTTAATGAAAACAGAAGTTTGTCAATAGGATTCTTGTAATTTTTTGCTATAAAATCTTGCCAAAACTCATCGTTCAGAAAGTTGTATTTATTCTTAAAGTCAGTAGACATTAAATGTTTTTAGTCAATTCTTGAACCAGTTTGAATTCAGATAAAAACTCTTTGGCAATAACTCTAAAAAGGGTGTAAAAAGGTATGGCTATAATCATTCCTAAAACACCCCATAAAGTACCTGCTGAAATAACAATTATGAAAATCTCTAAGGGGTGTGCCTTCACTGAATTAGAAAATATGAGTGGTTGTAGAACGAAATTATCAATTAATTGCATAATGGCAAAAACAACGCATATTTTTAAACTTAATGGGATAACTTGTGTATAAAAGTCCAAATCTAAATTAGTTGAAATACCAATAATAACACCAATTATAGCTCCTATCATAGGTCCTATATATGGGATTACATTTATAATCCCAGCTAAAAATCCAATTAGAATAGCATTCTTAATGCCTAGAATAGAAAGTCCAGTACTAACTATAATAGTAATAACGCTTATTTGTAATATTATTCCAATAAAGTATCTACTTAATAGTCGCTTTGTGTTTTTCAACACATTCAGAATCTGATTGGCTTTACTTTTAGGAGTTAGGGCTAACAAAAAATCACTGTATAGCTTTTTTTCTTTTAAGAAGAAGAAGGTAATAAATATAATAGAAAATAAGGCGATAATACTATTTCCCAAAATACCTATGGCAGAATTGAAAATAGATTTTACATCGGTAAGGCTGAATAATTGACCTATCTCATTATCAATAGACGATTTTTCATCTAATAAATGCTTGTCTTTTAGCCAACTTTCTAAATCACTAATAGGTTCTTCTAGTTCAGACGATACTGCTTCAAAATTAATATTAGATATAATTCTAGCTTCTTCCATCACTAAAGGAGTAAAAAGAGCGAAAAAACCAGTAAAGAATGTCAATAGAACCACTAGTGTAATGACACTTTTTATGGCGTTGGGTAAATTTCTTTTTTTGATTTGTATTTTACTAAGCAATTTCATTATTGGCCTGCCGATAAGTGCCAATACTAGTGAAACTATCAAGTAAACAACAATTGTTTTGAGATAAAAAACTAGCACTATTCCAATAATTGATGCTATGAGTATAATACTGTTTTTGAGGGTGCGGTTCATCTATCTAATGTATTAGTTTTGGTTTGAAAAAACAAAATCGATAATGTTAGCTCCCATTTTTAAGGCTTTTAGCCTAATTTCAGGACTATCGTTGTGTACTTCAGCATCTTCCCAGCCGTCACCTAAATCACTTTCGTAAGAATAAAATACGACCATTCTACCTTCATGAAATAATCCAAACCCTTGTGACGGTTTAGCGTCGTGTTCGTGTACTTTTGGCAAACCGTTATTGAAATCATAAGTCTGATGATATATAGGGTGAGAAAAGGGTAATTCTACAAATTCACTTTCAGGAAAAATTTTCTTCATCTCTGGTCTTACAAACTTATCCATACCATAATTATCGTCTATATGAAGAAATCCACCACCAATTAAATATTTTCTTAGGTTTTCGCTTTCTTCTGTTGAAAATATAACATTTCCGTGACCCGTCATATGTACGAAAGGATAATTGAAAATATCCGTACTACCTACATCAACAATATCGTATTTTCTGTCGATATTAGTTCCTAAATTTTCATTACAAAATACTATTAGATTGTTTAGTGCCGTAGGATTAGAATACCAGTCGCCACCACCATAATATTTTAACACAGCAATTTTGTATGATGGAGAAGAAAAACCAAATGCTATTATGACAATACTTAGGAAGATTAGCTTTTTCATTGATTTATTAAATTTATAGTATGGCAACTTATTATTGCAGCAGTTTCTGTTCTAAGTCTATTGTTGCCTAGTGAAACTGCAGAAAAACCATATTTCAGAGAATGGTCTATTTCTTTTTGGCTAAAATCGCCTTCTGGACCAATCAATACTAAGGTGTCAGCACCTTTTTTGATGATTTCCTTAAGTTGTTTTTTTTTGTCATTTTCAACACAATGAGCAATGTATCGTTCTTCTGTAGTATTGTTGCTAACAAAACTATCAAATGAAACAGCCGCATTAAGTTTTGGGAGGTAGGCTTGTTTTGATTGCTTCATAGCAGCCACCAGTATTTTATTCATTCGCTCAAGTTTCAAGACTTTTCTTTCTGAATGTTCACATAGGATTGGTGTAATCTCATTAATCCCTATTTCTGTAGACTTTTCCAAAAACCATTCGAAACGTTCATTCATTTTTGTAGGTGCAATAGCTATATGAATATGTATGGTGCTTTTACCATAATTACGTTCGACTTGATCTATTTTTAATTGACAGGATTTTGGATTGTCACCAATCAATGTTGCTTTGTAGAACCCACCTTTACCATCAACAAGATGAATTATATCACCAATTTCTTTGCGTAATACTTGAATACAATGCCTACTCTCTTCCTTTGAAAGAGTGTATTCATCTGAATTTACGTCTGGCGTGTAAAACAATTGCATATTAATTTCAAAAGTATAAAAAACTAAATTTACTCATCTAATTTTATTTTCTTTGTTCATTATGGTTGACCTTTATCAATTGGTGTATGTTTTATAATCAGAATGGTGAAATTGTAAGTACTGTTCGGCTAGAGATGAATAACCGTTCTTTCTTGTACGGAGACGGTTTGTTTGAACGTCTTAGACTGTTTAACGGTCAAGTTTTCAATAGACAAAATCATTACAACAGATTATCTTTTTCATTGAAAGAGTTACAACTTAATATTTCAGTTTCTATAGATGAACTTTTTGAACAAGTAGAGTATTTAGCTCATCATAATGGGCTAACTTCTTGTAGTGCTAGAATTTCAATATATAGAAACTCAGGAGGCTTATATACTCCAAAGACACTTCTTGCTAGTTATGTAATAGAAACTATGGGCGAGGCATCTGATTGTTTTTCATTAGGTGATGGTCTGCAGATAGGATTTTATGACAATCACCTTAAATCTAAAGGTTTACTATCTACAATAAAGTCTTCTAGTGCAAATTTATATGTATTGGCATCATTAGAAAAGAAAAGCAAAAACTTAGATGAATTATTATTATTTAATTCTGATAAACGACCTGTTGAGGGCACTAACTCTAATTTATTTATTTTTAAAGAAGGTAAGATTTTTACACCACCACTTTCTGAAGGGCCTCTGTTGGGTTGTATGCGTTCATTAGTGCTAGACCATTTCGCAGTTGAGGAGGTAGCTTTAAATTTAAAAGATATTCAAACAGCTGACGAGATTTTTTTCACTAACTGTAATGGTATACGCTATGTTAAGAAGTTTGGACAATTTGATGGCTACACCAAAACGATATCAAAGAAAGTCGTCAAAAAATTAAATTCACTAATTTAATTCGGGGTCTTCGGGCATATTTGACCAAATAGCGTACTCTTTATCCATTTTTTTAATGAAATCACGCCACATGTGTTTATCGTTATTATCAAGAAGATGTTTTACATTTTCATTGCATACTATCCAAGATTTTTCACTGAGCTCGTGTTCTAGTTGTCCTGGACTCCAACCCGAATAGCCCACAAAAAAGCGTATTTCTGTAGCGTTAACCTCATTGTTTTTTATCAGTTTTTTTAGAGTGTCAAAATTTCCACTCCAATACAAATTATCACTAATTGGTATTGAATTATCAATTTTATCTCCTAAGCTGTGTATGTAGTGAAGCGTATTTTTTTCAACTGGACCTCCAACATGCACATTAGCATCAAAAGAGGGAAAGTCTTCAAACAAGTCGTGAATTTTAATTTTGGTAGGCTGATTAAGTATAAAGGCGATACTTTCATTATCGTTATGTTCTGTAAGAAGTAATACGGAACGCTTGAAATTTGAGTCCAACATACTTGGCTCTGAAATTAATAATCTTCCTTTTTTGGGTTTAATGTTTTTCATACATCTATAACGAACAGTTTAATAGAATTGTTACGTGCTTTAGATTAAATTACAGTTCATTAAGTTTAAACGTATCTTTTAACCTAACTCCTTTTTCGGTATGCTGTACAGTACAACATTCGTTGTAATTGTCGTGCTGTAAAAAAATGACATATTCTTTATCAGCTGCTTCGTTTAAAAATTTTTCTTTTTCGGTCAAAGTGACTAATGGCTTTGTATCATAGCCCATAACATAGGGTAGTGGTATATGTCCTGTGCTAGGTAGTAAATCGGCGGCAAACACTAGAGTTTTACCTTTATATTGTATATGAGGTATCATTTGTGCTTCTGTGTGTCCATTTACAAAAAGAGTAGAAAAGTCTTTAAAAAGCTCTCCTTCTTGTTCAACAAAATTTAAATGCCCACTTTCTTGAATAGGGATTATATTTTCCCTTAAAAATGAAGCTTTTTCTCTATTGTTGGGCTGTGTTGCCCATTGCCAATGGTCTTTATTACTCCAATACTTAGCGTTCTTAAAAGCCATTTCAAAACCACTTCTATCCTTATTCCATTTGACGCTACCTCCACAGTGGTCAAAGTGTAGGTGTGTCAAAAAAACATCTGTAATATCAGAAGGCGAGTAGCCCAAGTTTTCAAGTGAGCTATTTAAGGAAACATCACCATGCAAATAATAATGTTTTAAAAATTTATCGTCTTGTTTGTCGCCAATACCATTGTCTATTAGAATGAGTTTGTTGCCATCTTCTACGAGTAAAGAACGCATGGCCCAAGGACATAAATTATTTTCATCTGCTGGATTAGTTCTGCTCCACAAAACTTTAGGAACAACTCCAAACATAGCTCCACCATCTAGCTTAAAATAACCCGTATCAATTGTATACACCTTCATGTTGAAAAGTTTAATTTTTTCAAATGTATAAAATGTCAATTATCTATAATTTACAATTGAAATAAATTTTATCAATGAAAGTACATTTAATAGCAATCGGTGGTAGTGCAATGCATAATTTAGCTTTAGCATTACACCATAAAGGCTTCGAAGTGTCGGGATCTGACGATGCTATTTTTGAACCGTCTAAAAGTCGCCTTGACGCTTTTGGCTTATTGCCACAAAAGATGGGTTGGTTTCCTGAAAAGATTCATAAAGACCTTGATGCTATCATTTTGGGCATGCATGCTAGAATTGATAATCCTGAGTTAATTAAAGCTCAAGAGTTGAAAATTCCTATTTTTTCTTACCCAGAGTATATTTACAATCAAAGTACTGACAAGAAAAGAGTTGTGATAGGGGGGAGTCATGGAAAAACTTCCATTACGGCTATGATACTACACGTTTTACATCATTACAATATGGATTGTGATTATATGGTAGGAGCTAAGTTAGATGGCTTTGATACTATGGTTAGGTTAACTGCTGAAGCTCCAGTAATCGTTTTGGAAGGTGATGAATATCTTTCTTCTCCTATTGATAGACGGCCTAAATTCCATTGGTATAAGCCTCATATAGCTATTCTTAGTGGTATAGCTTGGGATCACATTAATGTGTTTCCAACATTTGAAAATTATGTCAATCAGTTTAGGATTTTTAAAAATGATGTTGAAGATGTACTTTTTTATTGTGATGACGATAGGGTATTATCTGATTTATGTCAAGAAGATTCTACTTGCCGATTAGAGTCGTATAGCGTTCCAAATCATTGTGTTGAAGATGGTGTCACTTACCTAATAGATGGAGAGTCTAAACACAGGCTTGAAATATTCGGAGAACATAATTTACAGAATTTGAATGCTGCTTTATTAGTATGTCAAGAATTAGGTATTCAAAAGAGTGATTTTTACAAAGCTATATCCTTATTTAAAGGTGCTTCTAAACGATTGGAGTTAGTAAAAAGAGGAGAGAGCTCAGTTGTTTATAAAGACTTTGCTCACTCTCCATCAAAACTAAAAGCAACTTCATCGGCTATGAAAAAACAATACACCCATAGAGCATTAGTCGCTTGTATGGAATTGCATACTTTTTCTAGTCTGAATAAGGATTTTTTAAAAGAGTATTTGGGTGCTATGGACACACCCGATATAGCTGTAGTGTATTTTAGTAAAGCGGCTATAGCTCACAAAAAGTTAGAAGATATTTCTGTGGAGCAAGTTCATAAAGCTTTTGGTCGACAAGATTTAAAGATATTTACGGACTCTAAAGATTTACAACAGTTCTTGAAGTCTTTAGAATGGAAGAATCGAAACCTTTTAATGATGAGTTCCGGCAATTTTGATGGTATTGATTTTAATCGCCTAGCAGAAGACCTGTTGGAAAGTTAAATGCAAAAAAAAAGCCCTCAGATGAGGGCTTTTTCTTAGCTATTCATAGTCACAATGAATTCTTCATTCGTCTCCGTTCTTAGTAGCCTATCTCGCATAAATTCAATAGACTCTACAGCAGTCATATCAGCAAGATGATTTCTAAGCACCCAAATCTTCTGAGTTAAATCTTTACCAAGTAGTAGATCTTCTCTACGAGTACTAGATGATGTAACGTCAATAGCAGGGTATATTCTACGGTTAGATATTTTTCTATCCAATTGAAGTTCCATATTACCAGTACCTTTAAATTCTTCAAAAATTACTTCATCC
>CAXFLH010000041.1:0-11815 GCA_964003875.1 uncultured Flavobacteriales bacterium
TGTTCTTAAGTATGAAAGTTTAAGCTCTATAAATGAACTTGATAAGCTTGAGTGGGATGCAGGGGTTAAACCTCGGCATTTTTTTGTTCAAATCAAAACAACAGAATTTAATAAATGGCGTTATTAATTAGTATAAAAGTAAGTTTATCGCAAGAATTAACTTGTTTGTCAGATAGTTTTATCACTCGTCGAAAAATACTTTTTTTAAGAAAACTTATCGTCTTAAATTTTATAACTTAAACATGAAAAACTTACGCTTCATAAATGAACTTGTTAAGGTTAAGTGGGATACCGAGGCTAATGCCTCGGTATCTTTTTTTAAAGCACCATCTCTGGAATATCTCCCTCAACAATTAATTTTCCTTCAGTAGCATTTTGGACATCTTCTATTGTTACGCCAGGAGCTATTTCTAATAATTTAAAACCATTTGTCACTACTTCAATTACAGCTAAGTTGGTAACAATCTTTTTTACACAAGCCACGCCTGTCAAAGGAAGACTACATTTTTTTAGAAGTTTGCTTTCACCCCTTTTGTTGGTGTGCATCATAGCAACAATAATATTGTCAGCAGAGGCTACTAAATCCATTGCCCCACCCATACCTTTTACCATTTTGCCAGGTATTTTCCAATTAGCAATATCACCTTGTTCTGAGACTTCCATAGCTCCCAAAACAGTTAGTTGAACGTGTTTTCCCCGAATCATTGAAAAACTCGTGGCAGAATCAAAAAATACAGCACCATCTAAAGTGGTAATAGTCTGTTTTCCAGCGTTTATTAGGTCAGCATCCTCTTCTCCTTCAAAAGGAAATGGGCCCATACCTAAGACTCCATTTTCAGATTGAAACTCTACATTTATTCCTTCAGGGATATAATTTGCTACAAGAGTAGGAATGCCTATTCCTAAGTTTACATAATAACCGTCTTTTAGCTCTTGTGCAATACGTTTTGCAATACCAATTTTGTCTAGTGCCATTATTCTTTAGTTCTTACGGTTCGTTGTTCTATTCTTTTCTCGTAATCTTTCCCTTGAAATATGCGTTGTACAAAAATTCCAGGAGTGTGAATACTAGCTGGGTCAAGCTCACCAGCTGGAACTAAATGTTCTACTTCAGCCACAGTTATTTTACCTGCCATAGCCATCATAGGGTTGAAATTTCTAGCAGTGCCTTTATAAATAAGATTACCTGCGGTGTCTCCTTTCCAAGCCTTTACGAATGCAAAATCAGCCTCTAGGGCTGATTCTAATATATGAGGCTGACCGTTAAATTCTCGAACTTCTTTACCTTCCGCTACCTCTGTTCCATATCCTGCTGGCGTGAAAAATGCGGGGATACCTGCCCCACCGGCTCTACAACGCTCTGCCAATGAACCTTGAGGAATCAAATCAACCTCTAATTCTCCACTTAGCATTTGTCTTTCAAATTCAGCATTTTCACCCACATAAGAAGATATCATTTTTTTGATTTGCTTTTTATGGAGAAGTAGTCCTAACCCAAAATCATCGACACCAGCATTGTTAGAAATACATGTCAAACCATTGATTCCAGACTCTGATAGGGCTTTAATTGCATTTTCTGGGATACCACATAAGCCAAACCCTCCGAGCATGAAGGTCATATTGTTTTCGACCCCTTTAATAGCATCTTCAATGCTTTTTACTTCTTTGTTTATCATACCTATATAAGTTAAAATTCTTCGTATTCTTCAATGCTTTCATTCTTTGAGCCACAATCTAAAAGGACATCTATGGACTGAGGTATTTCAAAAGACTTTGGATAAATGCCAAGTGTCAAACTATCGGCATAAACCCTTTGCATATATTCGGCCCAAACAGGCAAAGCCATATTAGCTCCTTGACCATAAAAGGTGTTTCTAAAATGCACACTTCTATCCTCATTACCAGACCAAACACCAGTTACTAAATTTGGAGTAATCCCCATAAACCAACCATCAGAATTATTCTGTGTTGTTCCTGTTTTACCACCAATCTCATTTTCAAACTCATATTTTCTTCTTAGCCTGACACCTGTACCCATAGTTACATCAGCATGAGGGTTATACACTCCATCCACCACGCCTTGTAACATTCTAACCATCAAATCGGCTGTTTTTTCACTCATAGCCTCGTTGGTTTTTGGATTAAAATCTTGAAGTAAGATACCGTTTTTGTCTTCGATTCGACTTACAATAAGGGGCTCTGTCCAAATGCCTTTATTTACAAAAGTAGAATATGCTCCTACCATTTCATATACTGATAAGTCAAATGTTCCCAAGCATATTGAAGGAACTGGGTCTAGTTTACTTGTAATCCCCATTTTTTTAGCTAAATCTAAAACAGAATGAGGACCGAACTGTTTCATGATATATGCGGTAATGGTATTTATTGAGTTGGCCAATCCAAAACGCAAACTCATTAGCATACCCTCGTATTTATCATCTGAATTTCTAGGCACCCAATCTTTATCAGGCAAGCCCCATTGATTTTTTTCAAAAACTACAGGCACATTGGGTATCTCATAGCAGGGGGAGTAGCCCTCTTGCATTGCTAAAGCATATAAAAATGGCTTAAAAGTAGACCCTACTTGTCGTTTTCCAACTTTAACATGGTCATATTTAAAATTTTTGTAATTGATGCCCCCTACATAAGCCTTTACATATCCAGTATTGGGGTCCATACTCATCATACCAGAATGAATAAAATACTTGTAATAACGTACAGAGTCTAATGGTGTCATTATAGTATCTCTTTCCCCTTTCCAAGTAAAAACTCGCATAGGGGTTTTGGTTCTAAAAGCAGAATTAATCTCTTTCTTTGAGGCATTTCTACTTTTCAATTTTTTATAACGTTCTGAGCGTTTCATGCCTTGCTCAAGAATGGCATAAATTTGGTCTTTATCAAAGTCTTTAGGAAATGGTGCATTAGTGTAGCCTTTCCAATGTTTAAAAAAGTCATCTTGAAGTGACGCTATATGAGAATGAACCGCCTCTTCAGCATATTGCTGCATTTTAGAGTTTATTGTGGTATATATTTTTAATCCATCGGTGTATAAATTATAATTTGAACCATCAGCTTTTTGATTGTTTTTACACCAATCTTTAAGCTCTCCTCTAAGGTACTCTCTAAGGTAAGGTGCTAAACCTTCGTTATGACTAGCTTTTTTGAAGTCTAAAACAATTGGGTTGCCAGAAATAGAATCATATTCTGAAGGAGTAATAAAGTCATACTTCTTCATCTGTGAGAGCACAACATTTCTTCTTTCTTGAGTTAGCTCTAGCCTTCTGTTGGGGTTGTATAGAGAGGGGTTTTTTAACATGCCAACAAGCATGGCAGACTCCCCAACTGTTAGTTCGTCTGGAGTAGTATTGAAATAAATTTGAGAGGCTGATTTTATTCCTACAGCATTATTTATGAAATCAAATTTATTGAGGTACATAGTAAGAATTTCTTCTTTGGTGTACTGTCTTTCCAATCTAACAGCTATTATCCATTCCTTAAATTTTTGCATTACCCTTTCTAATCCGGACGCTGGCTTTTCAGTAAAGAGCATTTTTGCTAGTTGTTGTGTTATAGTACTAGCTCCCCCTGAGTTAGAGCCTGTTACAACACCTTTTACTGCTCTTAACAAAGCTCTGACATCAATACCAGAGTGGGATCTAAATCGAATATCTTCAGTAGATAATAGAGCGTTCACTAATATAGGAGACAGCTCATGATATTTTACGTTACTTCTATTTTCAAAAAAGTATTTTCCCAACACCACTCCGTCAGATGAAATAATTTCAGTAGCTAAATTACTTTTGGGATTTTCCAACTGTTCAAAGCTTGGCAAATCACCAAACAAACCAACCGAGGCTAGATATATGGTTGTCATTAGAATAATTGTAGGGCTAAGTACAAATAGCCATACTGAAAATACTTTTTGCCTTTGCGATGTTTTTTTCATTATTTATGGTCTTGTTTTTCTATTCTTAAACCGATTTCCATTATTCCGGCTAGTTGCTCAATTTTAGCTAAATCGCCATGCCTCATAGCTTGTTCAATTTCAAAAGTATACATACCATGTTTAAGGAAACGGTAGCTTTTGAATTGGCATTGAATATCCCAAATATCACCTAATCCACTCCCTAGCCATTTGCCATCTTTTTGAGCTAGAATACACTCCAAAGTATCCGTTTTCAATACTCCTTTAGGGTCAATTGTGTTTACAAATAACCATAGATTAGAAAAAGGATATGAACTAGAGTGTCTGACGTTCACTTTTAAATTCACTTCAGAAATGGTATCGGTATTGTTATATTCAAAAGAAGGTTTGTGCGACAAATCCCAAACGGTATTTTCGATGGAAATATTTTTTTCATACAACCTGTTTGAATCGCATGACAACAACGAGAATAGTATAAGTGCTACTAAGCAATATTTCATCATATTTTTTTCTTTTTTCTTTTGTATAAGCGTCTCTTATTACCTTTCTTTTTCTTCTTATTTCTATTGTCAAAGCGGTTAATGTTATCTTGCCCCACTACATTTTCGTAATCATTTTTAGGTTTGTCAATTTCATTAAAAAATTGTTCTAATTTTTCAGGAAAAATACCTTTGGTATTTTGTTCAATAACTTCGTTGACATAGTCTAAAGGCAATTCTACTATGGATTCATTAGCTGAGCTAGGGTAGGAATACCACATCTTTCGTTGAAAAATATCCATTTTAACAAACGAACAATCGCCTAATTTAGTTTTTAGCTTAATATTACTAGAGGGAAACTCTTTAATTCCCTCCATGTAGCCATCTAATTCGTAATTCAAACAGCACTTTAGTTTACCGCACTGACCAGCTAATTTTTGAGGGTTTATAGATAGCTGTTGGTATCGTGCCGCTGAGGTGCTTACACTTCTAAAATCTGTTAACCAAGAGGAACAACACAGCTCTCTACCACAAGCTCCAATACCGCCCAATCTAGCGGCTTCTTGTCTTGCACCAATTTGTCTCATTTCTATTCTAATCTTAAATTGAGACGATAGCGATTTAATGAGTTCTCTAAAATCTACCCTTCCGTTAGCTGTGTAATAAAAGGTAGCTTTGCTCTTATCTCCTTGATATTCTACATCACTGATTTTCATTTCGAGACCTAACAACTCGGCTGATTTTCTGGCGCCAAACATTGTTTCGTTTTCTAAGGCTACCGCTTCTTTCCACTTTTGTATGTCTGTATCTTTAGCTTTTCTGTAGATGATATTTAGGTCATCAAGATTTGAGGTCTTAACCTTTTTCTTCATCTGTAATTTAGCTAAGGCACCTACAATAGAGACCACCCCAATATCGTGTCCCGAATTGGATTGTACGGCTACTACATCACCAACTTGCAAAGGAATTTCTTTTGAGTTATTATAAAACTCTTTACGACTGCCTTTAAAGCGAACTTCAACACCATTAAAACTCTTTTCATTAGTTGGTTCTTGTATGTTAGATAACCAATCGAATACTGATAATTTATTACAGCCACCACTACCACAGCTGCCGTTATTTTTACAGCCTCTTGGTAATTCACTACCACAACCTCCAGAAGAACATCCTGAGCAACCCATAGTTTAGTTTGTAGTTGTTTGCAAATTTATACTTTTAACGTGAAGAAGTACAACCATCTTGAGCGTCAAATCCATGAAAATAATTTTTGCACTTCCATTTCTAGCAATGTGTTGATATGCACGCTCTAATTCCTCAATAATTTCTATAGCATTATTTTGATGAATAAAGGGGGCAAAATTTTCGGTAAAAATGGCTTCTTCTTGTCTTACTTTTTTGATGTTATGGTGTCCAAAATTTTGAATTAAACTTTCTCTAACCATATGTAGAGCATACTGTAAAAACCCCTTTTGTTGTTCTCTGCCCCATGAACTAGCAACATCTACCCAACTAGCTAAATCAACGACCTTAGCTTTATAACACATTCTCATCCAATTTTGAAATTCTTGGGTATTCTTTTCTAACAAATCATTACCAACTAAAAAATGAATGGACTTACCGATGTTCCCTTCAGATAGTTTTGCTGTTTCATCTGCTCGTTCTTTTTCAATGTTATATTTATCTTGAAGAAAGGTCGAAAGACTAAGATGATCTGTTGGTTCTATATTAATGCATTGTAACCTAGAAACTATAGTGGATAGTAAATTTTCAGATTGACTTGTTAGTAGTATGAAGATGGTTTTTTGTGGTGGTTCTTCGAGTAACTTTAATAGTTTATTTGCTGTTGGTCCGTGCATTTTTTCACTGTGCCAAATAATGACTACCCTATACGAACCTTCATAAGGTTTTAGGATTGTTTTTTTACTTAATTCATTGGCTTCATTTACACTTATAAAGCCTTGTTTATTGGTTGTGCCTAGGAATGAATACCAATCTTCTTCTGAAGGGAATGAATTTTTCTCTAAAAACTCTCTCCAATCAGACAGAAACATATCGCTTGTTGGATGATTCCCACGGCCTGTAACAACAGGAAATACCCAATGTAAGTCTGGGTGGCTTAGTTTAGCACTTTTAAGACAGGAAGGGCATTGGCCGCAAGAATCTTCTTCTGTTGGCTGAGAGCACATCAAATATTGAGCAAAAGCCCACGCCATTGCTAAGCTGGAAGAACCATCATTACCTAAGAACAAATGGGCATGACTTAATCTATCGTTATGGATAGCTTTAAGTAATTGCTGTTTTGCTCTAGCGTTGGAAGGAATATCTCTAAAAAGCATAGTTGTGTCTTTCTAACTCCTCAAAGGTAATGAATAAATCTTTTTTAGATTACTTAAAGAAAATATACATTTGCCTAAATTTTCACAAATGAAACACCTAGATTCTTTTCCTTTTCAAAATCGACGATTTCTCATTAGGGTAGATTTCAATGTTCCGATGGATTCTGATTTAAACATCACCGATGACACTAGAATGAGAGCAACTTTACCCACGATAAAAAAAATAACTTCGTCAGGAGGGTCTGTTGTTTTAATGTCTCATAGAGGTAGACCAAAAGGTCAAGACGATAATTTGTCGATGCGTCATTTAGTAGCGCACTTAAGCGACTTGTTGTCACTAGAAGTTAAATTCATTGACCAATGTGTTGGTGACAAGGTAACACAAGCTAGTAAATCTCTAAAATGCGGAGAGGTTTTGTTAGTTGAAAATTTACGTTTTAGTACTGAAGAAACAGCTGGAGATATGGACTTCGCCAAACAACTTTCAAAGCTAGGAGATGTTTATGTAAATGACGCTTTCGGCACAGCTCACAGGGCCCATGCATCCACAGCCGTTATCGCCCAATTTTTCGAGGAAAACAATAAATGCTTCGGCTATGTTATGGCTAATGAAATCGAAAATATTGATAAAGTAGTTGGCGGAGCAAAAAAACCGTTTACAGCTATAATGGGCGGAGCAAAAGTTTCTTCAAAAATTACAATTATATTAAGAATGCTTGAAGAGGTCGACAATTTGATTATTGGTGGAGGAATGACCTATACTTTTGTGAAGGCCATGGGAGGAGAAGTAGGCAATTCATTAGTTGAGGAAGACAAACTTGATTTAGCTCTTGAAATTATTGAGACTGCCAAAGTAAAAGGCGTTAGACTGTGCATTCCTACCGACTCTATGAATGCTGATAAATTTGATAATGACGCTAATAAAGAATACTCTTTGGTAGGGAATGTTCCAGAGGGTTTTATGGGCTTAGACATAGGTCATCAGACGGCTCAGCAATTTACTGAAGTAATTGAGCAATCAGCCACAATATTATGGAATGGCCCAATGGGTGTTTTTGAGATGGAAAACTTTTCTCAAGGGACAAAGGCTATTGCCGACGCATTAGTTGATGCTACACAAAAAGGGGCTTTTACATTAGTGGGGGGAGGAGATTCTGTTGCAGCTATTAACAAATATAATTTGTCTGAGAAGGTTAGTTATGTTTCTACCGGCGGTGGGGCTATGCTTGAATATTTAGAAGGTAAAGCGCTTCCAGGAATTGCAGCTATAACTCAAGATTAATTTTTTCTTCCGCATTTCTCCACATCTTATCCGCTTCCTTAATTAAAGAATCCCCGTCTTTTACATCAGGCATAATAGATGGAATCATATTAGAAATGGGTTTATACAATACAGATTGTTTCTTTTGCTCTATAGGAATCAACTTTAGGTAGTAGTCAAAGGTATTAATAATCAGTAGCAAAGCGCTAAGTATAAATGCGATTTTCAATACCCCGAAGACACCCCCTAATAAACGACTAATTATTCCTAATGCAACCGCTTTAACAATTTTATCAATAATAAATCCTACAAGTTTTACAGCCAATATAATAACAATAAAAGTGATGGCAAAAGAAACTATTGGTAGAAAAGAAGATTCTATAGCAAACTGCTCTTTTAAATAAGGGTGAATATTGTCTGCAAAATGAACAGCACCATAAATGCCAGCGATTAAAGCAATTAGAGCAGCTAATTCTTTTACAATACCTTTACTTATCCCTTTGTACAAACCCCAAAGTAAGGGCATAGTTAAAATGACATCTAAATAATTCATAAGGCTTCAAAAGTAGTATTTTTGTGCGATGGAAAATAGCGTAGATAAAAATTGGAAAGATTTAATTGTTAAATTAAGTCATCGATTTGGTGAGGGCTTAGATTTACAAACCATATTATTCCTTATTGGCTTACAAGAATTGGGTCAAGGCTATCAAAAGTTGAGCAAAAATCAAAAGCTAGACGTTATTCATATCGGGGTGTGCGCTTTGCTAAGTCAGTGGGGAATTTATGAATTCGCAGGACACGATGAAGAAGGTTGGCCTCATTGGAAAGCTACAGATAAACTGCCAAGCATGAATGCTAAACAGCAAGATGAGATGATAAAAGAGGCTATTATAGAATACTTTAACTAGTTTAGTGGAAGTATTTCTATGTTTTTATAAATTGTTTTTCCTCGCATTAAACGAATAACAGTAGCGCCATACATAAGAGTGTCTGCTGATGCAGACTCAGAAAATGTGTAAGCTTCGACATTCATTAAGGCTTCAAGTTCAAGAACGTGTTCTGTTTGTCCGTTGAAGTCAGATACTAAAGAGCTAACAACATTCGTTTGAGTTACACCAACTATGTCTTCTTGGTATAGTTTTACGGTTGCTCCACTAACGGTATTACCTTCCGAATCATACACGGTAATAATTCCTTTAGTTAAGGGTTCTTCGTAGCAAGACGACATATGGAATAGGGTAATAATAACAATCAGCAGTCTACTTATCTTCATTTTGTAAATGATTATTTGTTAATTTGCTTATCCAAACAAAGATAGTAATTATATGAAACCAATTTTAATAGTTGTATTCGCCCTTTCATTTAGTCTATTTGCACATTCACAAGAGCGAGTAAAAGTGAAAATTTCAACCAAATATGGCGACATGATCGCAGAGCTTTATGATGAAACTCCCATTCATAGGGATAATTTTATAAAGTTGGTCAAAGAAGGTTTTTATAATGAGACTCTTTTCCACAGGGTCATCCCTGGATTTATGATTCAAGGCGGCGACCCTGTTTCTAAAGACGACACTCCAAACACAAGAATAGGAAATGGTGGACCGGGGTACACTTTACCAGCAGAGTTTAATCCCCAATTTTTTCACAAAAAAGGAGCACTTGCAGCGGCACGAATGGGCGATGCTGTTAATCCTAAAAAAGAGTCTTCGGGCTCACAGTTTTATATCGTTGAAGGTCAAGTATATGATAATAACACAATTGATCTTTTTGCAAAAAGAATGGGAGTAGAATTAAGCCCTTCTCAGATAAAGGCATATACAACCGTTGGAGGTACTCCACACTTGGATGCTAATTATACCGTTTTTGGCGAGCTAGTAGATGGACTAGAGATTATCTCAAAAATATCAAATGTAACTAGAGATAAAAACAACTTACCCAAGGATAAAGTAATAATGAATATAAGCATTGTCAAATAGATGTTAGATAAAGTAAATGTTTTACTAGAAGAGATTTCATCATATTCTCCTAAAAATTCAGAAGAACTAGAACAGTTTCGCATTCAATACCTTGGTAAAAAAGGCAAGATGAATGATTTGTTTGCGGCCTTTAAAGAAGTGCCAAACGACCAAAAAAAGACTTTTGGTCAAGCTTTAAATAAGCTTAAACAAGCTATTCAGGATAAATTAGATGAAGGTAAGGTTAGTTTTTCTGAAAGTACTCAACAATCTTCAGGGTTAGATTTATCTAGACCTGTGACTGAAGACCAATTAGGAAGCAGACACCCTTTATCATTGGTGAGAAATGAAATTATTGAGATTTTTAAGCGCATAGGTTTTACCCTTTCCGAAGGCCCTGAAATCGAAGACGATTGGCATAACTTTACTGCTCTTAATTTACCTGACGAACATCCTGCTCGTGATATGCAGGACACATTTTTTATTCAGCAAAACCCAGATATTTTGTTGAGAACTCACACCTCCTCAGTTCAAGTTAGGTTTATGGAAAATAACCAACCTCCCATTAGAACATTATCTCCAGGTAGAGTATATAGAAACGAAGCCATATCCGCAAGAGCACATTGTATCTTTCATCAAGTAGAGGGTTTATATATTGACAAAGACGTTTCTTTTGCCGACCTTAAACAAACGCTACTTTATTTTGCTAAAGAGATGTTTGGGGACAAGACAGAGATTCGTTTACGACCGTCTTATTTCCCCTTTACAGAACCTAGTGCTGAAGTAGATGTTTCTTGCAACATATGCTCTGGTAAGGGATGTAATGTGTGTAAGTACACGGGTTACCTAGAAATATTAGGTTGCGGTATGGTAGACCCCAACGTACTTAAGAATTGCGGTATTGACCCTAATGTATATACAGGCTTTGCATTTGGCATGGGGATAGAGCGTATAGCTATGCTTAAATTTCAAGTCAAAGACTTGCGTTTGTTTTTTGAAAATGACGTTCGTTTCTTGGAGCAGTTTAAGTCAACTATTTAGTTGCTAGCACCACACCCCATAGTACAATTTTCCATACCACAAGCGGTACAGGTGTTTGATGTAGAATCTTTATGTGTGCATACGCATTATTCTGTCCTACAAGAGTTACAGTTGTGTGCTTCTGGCGTTAGAGAATCATCATCACAAGAGATAAAACAGATGCTTGAAATTGTAATTAGAAATAAGTAAAATAGCTTTTTATAGTAATGAATTTTAGCGGCAAATTTAAGCAAAAAACAATCTACTTTTTTATTTTACGATCTTTAAATTGTTTTTGACAAGCAATTTCCCATAGGCTTTTTGATTTAAGCAAATCAATAAACAATCGGTCACTTTGTCCTTTACCAAACGGAAGCTTCTGGTCATTACTTTCTTTTTCCTTAGCCTTTTTTATAGACGAAATTATATCGTTTTTGTCGTAGCTAGTGTGTATTATACTTTCAGACTTTGCCCTATTGAGTTGTCGGTTACCAATATCAATACTGTTTACTCCATAATAAGGAGCCTCCCTAACACCAGCACTACTGTTGCCAATAATAAAATTACAGTGTTTTAATAGTACTAAAAAATATTCAAAACGTAGAGAAGGAAAAATAGTAAACCTAGAATTATTCTCTAACTCTGATAAAGCTTGATTGACTTCCTTACTCCCCATATCGTTATTTGGTTTTATTACAATATAATTACCATCGTCTTCTAAAACGGCTTGTACTAAACTAGTGGCGCACTCCTTATTATTTCTTTCAGTTGTTATAGGGTGATACATCAATATGTTATAGTTTACATAAGCGATATCATAATAGCCTAATGCTTCATTA
>CAXFLH010000042.1:0-11737 GCA_964003875.1 uncultured Flavobacteriales bacterium
TAGGAAATAATAAATTAATCATGTCCAAGAAATATGTAATTTAATCACGGCTTATTGTTTTAAGGAAATTAATTTAATACCTTAAATTTGCTAAAAATCTTTGTTTATGAATAAGAATGACCAATTATTTAGTGAGTTACTTTATTTACTACACCACAATGCATTTAATGCTCTTGATAATATAGATAATACTAATTATTCGGAATCAGATTTGATTTCTGTTCGTCAACTCATTGATATGGTTGTTATGATAAAAGAAAAAACCAAAGGTAATTTATCAAATGAATTAGACCAAATACAAACAATGATGTTGTCTGAACTCGAATCAAAATACCAGCAAAAATTTAAAACAACCGAAACTAATGGATCAGCCAAATAATAGCATTAGCCCTTTAAAAGATAAGAAGTCGAGACGAATTATTATTATTCTTTCAGTCTTACTTTCTCTTATTTTGATTTTAATTGTTGTAAGAGAAAATCAATTTCAAAAGACCTTAGAGACTGTCATTCAATATGAGGAAGAAAAAACTAGCTTAAGAGACAATTTAGATGATTTGATTGATGAACACGAAATTTTAAAAAATGAATATGGTGATTTAAGTAATCAATTAGAGGAACGTGACTCAACCATATTAGCGTACGCCGATGAAATAAAACAACTACTTAGGTCTAAAGGAGAGTTGACACAAGCAAAAGAAAAAATTAGACGACTAAAAGAGATTAGCAGAAGGTATGTTTCTGCCATAGACTCTCTTTATAACTTAAACCAAGCCCTTCAATTAGAAAACGATAGCGTCAAAAAAGCCAATCAGCTAATCTCCAGTAGAAATAGAACATTAGAGAAAAACAACCAAGACCTCAGCGAACGTGTTTTCACAGCATCTATGCTTAGAGTAGAGAATATACAAGTAGAAGGTGTGTATTATCGCTCTAGCGGTCGTGAAGTCAGTACTACACGAGCATCAAAAATCCAAAACTTTAGTATATGCTTTGACATTATTGAAAACAAAGTAACAGATGCAGGGTTAAAAGAGCTTTTCATAAGGATAGTTGACCCGCGTGGTAAAGTGCTCAATGTAGCTAATAAAATTCAAGAAACTAACATTGAAAACGACAGTATTATACAGTATACTACCAACTATAATTTTGATTATGCCAATCAAAAAATTAGTGAATGCCAATTATGGACAAGGGGTAATATTTTAATACCTGGAGTCTATTATTTTGAGTTTATCATGGAAGGTCAAGTCATCGGCATAGCCAACACTAAGTTCAGATAATAAATGAAAATAGTTACTTATAATATCAATGGTATTCGTGCTGCACTAAGAAAAGGTTTGGACGAGTGGTTAAAATCTACTGACCCTGATGTAATTTGTTTGCAAGAAATCAAAGCTCGTGAAGAGCAATTTGACTCGAGTATTTTTACAAACTTAGGTTATCATTGTTATTGGTATTCAGCTCAAAAGCCGGGCTACAGTGGAACGGCTATTTTGTGCAAGGAAAAACCGATTAATGTAACTTATGGTATGAATCATGAAAACTATGACAATGAAGGTCGTGTGATGAGGGTTGATTTTGAAACCTACTCTGTTATTAGTGTTTATATGCCATCTGGTAGTAGCGGTGACTTTAGACAAGCATTTAAAATGACTTTTTTGGAAGATTTTCATCATTATATTTCTGAACTCATTCAGCAAGTTCCAAACCTAATTATTGCTGGTGATTACAATATTTGTCATAAAGCTATAGATATACATAATCCACAACGCAACCAAAAGACTTCTGGCTTTTTACCTGAAGAAAGGGAGTGGTTGTCGTCATTTATAGATTTAGGCTTTATCGATACTTTTCGTCATTTCAATCAGGAACCACATCAATATTCTTGGTGGAGTTATCGATCAAACGCAAGAGCTAAAAATTTAGGTTGGAGAATTGATTATTTATTGGCAACCCAATCTATGGAGTCACGATTAAATAAATCGGCAATACTTAGTCAAGCCAAACATTCTGATCACTGCCCTGTCTTAGTTGAATTGAGATAAGGGTTAATCAAATCACTTATGTTAATAAACTTTTTAAAAGTCCTTAAAGTGGGCTGAATGCTAATGTATATTTGAAAGTATAAATGCATAACTATGACTTACAGAATCTTACCCATCCTTATCATCATAGCAACGCTTTCATCTTGTGTATCTCCAAAGGTTGTTGATGAGATAAAGCAACAACGTCAGGAAACTTTTCAAGAAAATCAGAAGATTAAAAAAGAAAACACTTCGCTTTCTACAGAAAATATTGAGTTAAAAGACAAATTATCACGACTAAATAGTGAGATTACTCAATTGATTTCTGACTCCATTACAAGATCCGCTAGTTGCCGTCAATTACAAGCTCAGTTAGATGATTTGAACGAAGCCTATGACTTACTGACAGCAAAGAATAGTCAGATGATGAGTAATAAAGCTGAAGAAACTAAAAAGTTGCTTGAAGAATTACAGAAAACTAGAGAAGAGCTGTTGAAAAAAGAAGATGAGTTGTTGACTTTAGAACAAAATCTTAGCGTTAAACAAAAGGAGCTTCTTAATACTCAAAACGAACTTATCGAAAGAGAGAAAAAAGTAATGGAATTGCAATCCATTATCAACAGGAAAGACTCTTTATTGTCGGCACTAAAAGATAGAATTTCTTCAGCATTACTAGGTTTTGAAGGAGATGGTTTGACAATCACACAAAAAAATGGTAAGGTCTATATTTCTTTAGAGGAACAATTGCTGTTCGCTTCTGGAAGTTGGCAAGTAGATGCTCGAGGTAGAGAGGCACTTTCTAAGTTGTCAAAAGCCTTAGAAAATCAGCAAGACATCAATGTTTTAATTGAGGGGCATACCGATAGTATTCCTTTTGGTGGACGTGGACAGATTAAAGACAATTGGGATTTGAGTGTAGTAAGAGCAACAGCAATAGTACGTATTTTAACATCTTCTAGTTCAATTGATCCTGAACGATTAACGGCTGCAGGCAAAGGAGAATTTGTACCTATTCAATCAAATATTACTTCTGCAGGTAGAAGTGCTAATAGAAGGATAGAAATTATCCTTACTCCTAAATTGTATGATTTATATGAATTACTAGAAGACTAAGAGGTAAAAAGCATCTCAAATACTTCCTCAATTTTACTCACTTTTACGACTTTAATAGAAAAGTCTTGACGGTCTATTTTATTGTACTTTGAAACAAAGATGCGTTCAAAGCCTAATTTTTCGGCTTCTTGTATCCTTTGGTCACACCTATTGACAGGACGTATTTCTCCTGAAAGTCCTATTTCAGCAGCAAAACAATTTTTGTCTTTTATAGCCATATCAACATTTGAAGAAAGAATAGCACAAACTACCCCTAAATCAATAGCAGGATCGTCAACTTTTATACCACCAGTGATGTTTAAGAATACATCTTTTGCACCCAAACGAAAGCCACATCTTTTTTCTAATACGGCCAATAGCATAGACAAACGCCTTAAATCAAAGCCAGTAGCACTACGTTGAGGTGTGCCATAGACTGCAGAGCTTACTAAGGCCTGTGTTTCAATCATTAATGGACGCACACCTTCCATGGTAGCACTAATAGTCATACCACTCATAGCTTCGTCTTTTTGGGAAAGTAATATTTCGGATGGATTACTTACCTCTCTAAGTCCATGACTTAACATTTCATAGATACCCAATTCAGCAGTTGAACCGTAGCGATTTTTATGTGCTCTTAAAATGCGATAGACGTGATTTCTTTCTCCTTCAAATTGAAGAACAACATCAACCATATGTTCTAATATTTTGGGCCCAGCGATATTACCATCTTTATTGATATGTCCAATGAGCAATACAGGTGTTCCACTAGCTTTGGCATAATTCATCAGCTCGGCAGTACATTCTCTTATCTGAGAAATACTACCAGTAGAGGAATCAATACTATTGGTATGCAAAGTTTGTATAGAGTCTATAACTAATACCGTAGGTTGAACCCCTTGAATTTGTTGAAATATATGTTGAGTATTGGTTTCGGTAAGTATTTGACAACTAGAGTCAGATAAATTGAGTCTATCTGCTCTCATTCGGATTTGTTGGTCGCTTTCTTCTCCAGTAACGTAAAGAATCTTTTCATTTTGGATTCTCAATGCAACTTGTAATAGTAGAGTAGATTTACCTATGCCAGGCTCTCCGCCTAATAAAATAAGTGAGCCAGCAACTATACCTCCTCCCAACACCCTGTTTAACTCATTATCAGAAGTGTCTATTCTTGCTCTAGACTGTAAAGAGATATCACTAATAGCTTGAGCTTTATTGACTCTATTGCTCTTTTCATTTTCCCAATTAGCTTTACCTGATTTACGTTTGTTGACAACTTCTTCTACAATAGTATTCCATTCGCCACACGATTTGCATTTACCCATCCATTGTACACTTTGTGCACCGCAATTTTGACAAAAAAATGTTGTTTTTACCTTAGTCATTTTTAATAGAATTGATAATATGACTAGTAGAATAACCTTCTAAAAATGGGATAGTTTTTACACTTCCACCATTAGCGATTACAAAATCACTGCCTACAATATCTTCGATCTTATAGTCAGCTCCTTTTACTAAAGTATTGGGTTGAATAAGTTCAATTAATTGCTTTGGAGTATCCTCAAAAAAAAGGACTACTGCATCGACACAACTTAGAGCCGCCAAAATAGATGCTCTGCTACACTCATTTTGAATGGGTCGATTTTCTCCTTTTATACGTTGAATAGATTGGTCTGTATTGACACCTACAATTAGTTTGTCTCCAAGTTTTGAAGCTTTAAAAAGATAATCAATATGACCGAGATGTAGAATATCAAAACAGCCATTTGTAAAAACAATATGGTTTTTGTCCTTCCAATTATTGACTTTTTCACTTATTGAATGCAAGTCAAAAACTTTTTCTGAAAAATGTGTTTTGGTACTCACTGTTTTACTTTCCTTTTGGATAAAAATACCATTAAAATGGATATGCCACCAACACTAAGCGTCATTAATGTTTGAGCCGTATGAACAATGGTAGCAAATAATAAGGCAGAATCTTCAGAAACATCAAGAATCATTAGCCCTACTTTTACGATGTAATGATATGCCCCAATGCCGCCTTGTACGGGGGCTACCATTCCAAAGCCACCGATTACCATAGTATAAAGTCCGTCCGCTACATTCAGCATTCGCGTTGCTTCTATAGAGAAAAAACAAACGTAAGTCATCAGTAAATACATCAGCCATATGATAAAAGTGTGTGCCCAAAAACCTGTTTTATTTTCTAATCCATTGATGCTTCTGAAGCCATCTTTCATGCCAATAACGAAAGTTTTTATTTTGATATAGACAGCAGAATTTTTTAAAATCTTTTTTGTTAAAACAATTAAAATTATAAGTATGGCCATAGCACTTAATCCAACACCAATCAATGAGCCTACATCTAATGTTTGTCCTTTAAAGATAATTGCTAGAAATTCCAGAAAAAGCTCGAACTTTAAAATCAGAACTAAAAGAACTAGGCTTAATAAAATGATAAAGTCAATAGCTCTTTCTAAAATGATGGTTCCAAAAAGTTTGTCTACAGGAACATCTTCTGTTTGATTTAGGCTCGTACAACGGGTAACTTCCCCTGCTCTAGGAATGGCAATATTGGTAAAATAGCCGATAGCTACAGCGTAAATACTGTTCAGCTTGCTAACGGAGAAATCTAGATTTTTAAGTAATATCACCCATCTAAGACCTCGACTTACGATAGCTATGAATCCAAAAAACATTGATATTATAACCCATAAATAATTGACATCTTTTAGTTGAGCGATTAAAACTTTTGGACTTTGATTTTTGAAGGCTAAGTACATTAATCCAATCCCTAGAAAAAGAAAAAAAACATATTTGATCCACTTTACAGCTTTCATTTTATAATTATAAAGTGTTGTTTGGGTTGGGGAAAATTAAGGTTGGTTTGAATGATTTAGCCTCCTCAAAGTCCAAAAGTGCATAAGCAATAATGATAACTACATCACCCTTTTGTACTTTTCTTGCAGCTGGACCATTTAGACATATTTCACCTTTATTACGCGCACCTTTAATGACATAGGTTTCTAGACGCTCACCATTGTTAATGTTTACAATTTGGACCTTTTCACCCTCAATAATGTTTGAGGCTTCCATTAAGGCTTCATCAATAGTAATACTCCCAATGTAATTTAGATCAGCACCTGTTACCGTAACTTGATGAATTTTTGATTTTACAACTTCAATTTGCATGGGACAAAATTAATCATTTAATGATAAATTATCTATCAATCTCACCTTCCCTAAAAAAACAGCTATAAGAGCTACGGCCTCTTCGTTAGTGCCTTTTCCTTGAAGTGGTCTGAAGCTACAGGGGTTGACAATTTCTATATAGTCCAACTGTATGTCTTGAACCTTATTAAGGTCATCTTTTATCATTTCTTTTAAATTGTTGCAATCTACTTTACCGAATAAGGACTTTATTTTTTGTAAGCTAGCATAGACATATGTAGCTTTTTTTCTTTGAGTTGTACTTAGCAAGGTGTTTCTTGAACTTTTAGCTAAACCGTCTTTCTCTCTTATAGTTTCACCAGTTTTTATTTGAATTGGAAGTGAAAGACTATTAATCATTTGCCTTATTACAGCGACTTGTTGAAAGTCTTTTTCTCCAAAATAGGCTATCTGTGGATTCACAATAGAACATAAACGATGGACAATGGTACATACACCGTCGAAGTGCCCAGGACGTTTTTGACCCTCTAGAACTTTGTCTATTCCATTCAGTTGGTATTGATTAGTGATAAGTCCTTTGGGATACATTTCTGTTACATTTGGAAGAAAGAGGATATCACAAGATTGTTTTTCTAGCAATTTAATGTCTTCTTCAATAGTAATAGGATAGTTTTCTAAGTCGTTAGAGTCATTAAATTGTGTAGGGTTGATAAAAATACTACACACAACTACATCACAATCTTTTTGTGCAAGTTTTACTAGTGACAAATGCCCCTCATGTAAAGCTCCCATAGTCGGCACAAAACCGATAATTTTATTATTTACTCTTGAATTATCTAGTAATTGATTTAATGAATTTATGTTTGTTAAGACTCGCATTAACTACCATTTTGGGCTCGTAAAAGTAATGTTTTACTTGATTTATGAGGATAAAATTCGTAAATTTGCATGTAAGTTTAATCACCTTATTAGTCGGGTTAAAAATTCAGTTAATCTATGGATAAAAAAAGAGTGTTATTTATTTCGCAGGAAATCACCCCCTATTTATGTGAAACAGAAATATCTACTAAATGTAGAAGTCTTCCTGAAGGCATTATGGAAAAGGGTAAAGATATCAGAATTTTTATGCCGAAATACGGATGTATTAATGAGAGAAGAAATCAATTGCACGAAGTTATCCGCTTGTCCGGTATGAACATGATACTTGATAATCTAGATTATCCCTTGATTATTAAAGTGGCTTCTTTACAACCCATAAGAATGCAAGTTTATTTTATAGAAAATGAAGATTATTTTCCTAAAAAGACATTTATGCATGAGTTGGATGGAGAGGATTTTGAATTCCATGACGAGAGAGCAATTTTCTTTTGCCGTGGGGTTTTAGAAACAGTTAGGAAGTTGGGATGGGCGCCTGATGTAGTGCATTGCCACGGTTGGATGTCAGCTCTTGTTCCAATGTATCTCAAAAAAGCTTTTGCAGATGATCCTATCTTTGACAATACGAAAGTAGTTTATTCTGTTTACGACCAAGAATCAAATGTTGAAATAGACAATGATATGGCGCGTAAATCTATTATTACTGGTGTTAGTGACGAAGACTTAAAATTGATAAAAACAGCATCTGTTGATTCATTACATAAGTTAGCTATTAAATACGCTGATGCTATAATTATGGGAAGTGAAAAAATTTCTGATGATCTAAATAAGTTTATTATTGATTCTGGAAAACATCTGCTAACTCATCATGATAATGAGGCCTGTATAGAGCCTTATAATAATTTGTATGACGAATTGTTAGAAGAGGTTGAGGTATACTCATAATGAACTAAAACTCTCTAAATGAAACAGCCCATCTTACTTTTATGGCTTAGTGCCATTACCCTATTTTCCTGTACAGATCCTCAAATAATTGGTCTTGAAATACAACCCGAAGGTGATAAGATTACCATCTCCTCTACAAATAATAACAGTCCATTTACGGCTTTGACCAAAAAAGTAGATTCTGTGCGCTCTACCAATACTTCGTTTGCTTTGTTGGGGAATTATGAGTCGGCTAATTTACTAGACGCTAAAGCCTCATTTTCTACTCACTTGCGATTGAGTGATAATGCCTTAGATTTTGGTGCAAATCCAGTCTTAGACTCTGCTGTTATGACACTAGCTTATGCAGGATATTATGGAGATACAACCATTGAAATGAATATTCAAGTTGAGCAGCTAAGTGAAGAAATTTACGATACAACAACGTATTTTTCTGATGACGTTTTTTCTACTAGTCCATTTTCTAGTCCATTAGAATACTCTTTTTTGCCTACTCCAAATACCATGCGCTACAGAGATGCCGATACTGTGGGAGCTAAATTACTTTCATTCAATGCTAATCAAATTGGACAATTAATTCTTGATGCTACGACTGATAATTTAGTCGATAATGATGTTTTTGTTCCTTTTTTTAAAGGGCTTCATTTTTCAGTATCCTCAGCTCAACCCTCATCATCTATTTTGTACTTTAATTTGATTGACGGGGGCTCAAAACTAACTATTTATTACAACGATTCATTGTCTTACGACTTGCTCTTTACAGCTGCGGCAACTAGAGTAAATCACTTCGAAATGCAAGACGATTTGGACGTGCAAAATATGTTAGCAGTACAATCTATGGCAGGTCTAGAAGTCCATTTAGATTTTAATGATTTACAATCTCTTAAAGAAAGTTTACACGATAAAATAATTAATCAAGCCCTAATTAGATTCACAGAACAAAATGCTACAGACTTACCCCATTCAAACCTATCCTTGGTTCGCTTAGATACTAATGGTACAAGATACTTTTTAGAGGATGTTGAAGAAGGGCAATCTCACTTTGGAGGTGAATTGAGCGACCACACATACAGTTTTAACATCACTAAGTTTTTACAAAATTTAGTTCAAGATGATTATGAAGCTAATATATTAATACTTGTTCCTACAGGCGAATCGGTCAATGCAAACAGAACAAAAATCAATCAAAATATAGAACTTAATATCATTTACACAGAATTTTAATATGTGCGGAATTGTTGGATACATAGGTCACAGACAAGCCTATCCAATTTTAATCAAGGGCTTACAACGACTTGAATATCGAGGATATGATAGTGCTGGTATTGCATTATTAGACGGTGTTATCATTAATTATAAGCGAAAGGGTAAAGTTGCTGATTTAGAGCAGTTTTGTGAAGGTAAGAATATAAAAAGTACTATTGGAATTGGTCATACACGATGGGCAACGCATGGTGTTCCTAATGATGTGAATGCCCATCCACATTATTCTCAAGATAAATCCATCTCTATTATACACAATGGGATTATAGAGAATTACGAATCGATAAAAAAAGCCTTACAAAAAAGAGGTCACCAATTTGAAAGTGAGACAGATACAGAGGTATTGGTTCATCTTATTGAGGAAATACAGAAAAATGAAAACACCTCATTGTTTGAGTCAGTCCGACTAGCTTTAAATGAGGTTGTTGGTGCGTACGCTATTGCTGTTATTTCTAAAGAAAATATAGATGAAATTATTGTAGCCAAAAAAGGAAGTCCATTAGTTGTTGGTGTTGGAGAAAATGAGTTTTTTATAGCTTCAGACGCCACACCAATTGTAGAGTATACCAAGGAAGTGGTTTACTTAGAAGAAGGTGAAGTTGCTCGCCTTTCTCTAAAAGACGGCTTTGACCTTAAGACCATAGAAAACGTTACCCTAACTCCTTATGTTCAGGAGCTAGAAATGAGCTTAGAGGCCATAGAAAAAGGAGGCTATGAGCACTTTATGTTAAAAGAAATTTTTGAGCAACCAAAATCCATTAAAGATACTATACGAGGCAGATTACTATCTTCTGAGGCAAGTATTAAAATGCAAGGAATTGATAGTTATTCAGATAAAATTTTACAAGCTGATAGAATAATAATTATAGCTTGTGGGACCTCTTGGCATGCTGGACTTATTGGGGAATATCTTTTGGAAGATTTGGCAAGAATTAATGTAGAAGTAGAATACGCTTCAGAGTTTAGATATAGAAATCCAATAATAACAGAAAAAGATGTGGCCTTAGCCATTTCTCAATCCGGAGAAACAGCAGATACACTTGCGGCTATGCGTTTAGCGAAAGAAAAAGGTGCTACAGTACTTGCCATATGTAATGTGGTAGGTTCATCTATTGCAAGATTAAGCGATGCAGGAGCTTACACCCATGCAGGTCCTGAAATTGGGGTGGCTTCTACTAAAGCATTCACTGCCCAAGTCACTATTCTAACACTCATTTCTTTGTTGTTGGCACGTAAAAAATCCACCATATCAGAATCGTATTATAGACAATTATTGATTGAGCTAGAGACGATACCAAAGAAGGTAGAAAGTATGATATGTATGAACGATTATGTTGAAGAGATTTCCAAAAAGTTTGTTGATGCTCAGAATTTCTTGTATTTAGGAAGGGGATATAACTTCCCTGTGGCTTTAGAAGGAGCTTTGAAGCTGAAAGAAATTTCTTACATACATGCTGAAGGTTATCCAGCTGCAGAGATGAAGCACGGACCGATTGCTCTAATTGATGAAAACATGCCTATTGTAGTGATTGCTACTAAGAAGGGACATTATGAAAAGGTAGTCAGTAATATTCAAGAAGTAAAAGCTCGAAATGGAATAGTCATTGCTATTGTTACTTATGGCGATACTACGGTCAAGGAAATTGCAGATTATGTTATTGAAATTCCTGAAGTTGCCGAGCCACTGACTCCGATTTTAGCGAATATACCTTTACAATTATTATCCTATTACATTGCAGTAATGAGAGGATGTAATGTGGATCAGCCTAGAAATTTAGCAAAGTCTGTTACTGTGGAATAACTATTGGAGTACGTAACAAAACACACTAAAAAATGTTTAAAAAAAACCAAATTTATCGTCGAAGTGATTTACACGATCAATATGGTGGAAATAGACAAAGAGGTATATGTAATTGTGTAAATCATCCAATTATTTTTATTTTCACAAACCCCGATTCTGATGAACAAGATGTGTATATAGATGAATGGAAAAACAAGTATTTTCATTATAGTGGTGAGGGAAGAAGTGGTGACATGAAAATGACAGGTGGTAACAAGTCCATTAGAGATCATCAAGAAAATCAAAAACAAATACATCTATTTGAGAAAACAACAACTTCTGGAATGTGGAAGTATATAGATGAATTGAAGTTAGTTGATATAAAAGGTTACAGAAATTTAGATGAGGATGGAATAGAGAGACAAAGTTTTCAGTTTGTACTATTATCTGTTACTGAAGAAACACAAATTCAATCTAAATCATTCGTTGATCCAACAGAATACAATTATAATCTTCCAAACATAACTGAAAGAAGGGGACTAGTAACATCAAGAGTTGGTCAAGGTTATTACAGACAAAAGATACG
>CAXFLH010000043.1:0-11687 GCA_964003875.1 uncultured Flavobacteriales bacterium
TACCTCAATTATGTGGTGCCGACCTATTATGTCTTAACGACTGCTGAAGCCTCTTCTAATTTAGCCCGTTACGATGGGGTACACTTTGGACACAGGAGTGCCGATGCTCAAGATATCCCTAGCACTTATGCTAACTCTAGAACAGAAGGTTTTGGAGAAGAAGTGCAGCGTCGTATAATGTTAGGGACTTTTGTGCTTAGCGCAGGTTATTATGATGCTTATTATACCAAAGCTCAAAAGGTGCGCCGATTGCTTTTGGATAAAACACAAGCTATTTTTGAAAACTGTGATTTCATTTTGTCTCCTACTTCACCCCATACAGCATTAGAAATTGGCAAAACCTATGATGACCCCACCCAACTGTATTTGGAGGATATTTTTACCGTTCACGCCAATATTGTGGGCATACCTGCCGTTTCATTACCAACAGGAACACATAGCAACGGACTACCTTTTGGAATTCAACTGATGGCACCAGCTTTTAAAGACGATGAACTGCTTGCTTTTTCTAACCAGATAATGAACATGTAGTGGTTAATAATTAACGGACATTTGCCTCAATTTAAGATGCAAATGCCTCATTTTTGTAAGCATGAATAAATCAATCTTATTTTTACTTTTTTGTAGTGCCCTACTATCCACTCACTTACTAAGCGGATCGGCTTCCGACACCCTTAGTTTCAAGCTACAAGAAGAAGACCCTAAGCTAGCACAAATGGATTCTTTATGGTCGCTTGAGCAGTCATCCGCCCAACAAATAGAAACAGATACTAATAAATTAAACCACTGGAACTACGCCTCTGATAGCATACCATTTTTTAGCGATTCGCTGATACAACTCCGTTTATCTAATCTCAATGAACAAACCCCCTTTGAGCTAGTGTATAATCAAGCGGTTAAAACACAAATTAATGTTTATGCTAACACCTATCGCAATCATGTTTCTAGAATGTTAGGCAAGGCCAATTACTATTTTCCTTTATTCGAATCTAAACTCGATGAATACGATTTGCCCTTGGAATTTAAATACTTAGCCATCGTAGAATCAGCCTTAAAACCTCACGCTCGCTCTCGTTCGGCAGCAACTGGCTTATGGCAATTTATGTATGCTACCGGCAAAATATATGACCTGAAAGTAACCTCCTATATAGACGAACGTAGCGACCCATTGCAATCTACTATTGCCGCTTGTGAATACTTTACGTTTTTGTATAAAATGTTCAATGATTGGGAACTTGTTTTGGCAGCTTACAATGGTGGCCCCGGCTATGTTTCTCGTGCCATGCGTAAATCAGGAGCCAAAGATTATTGGTCTGTCCGACCTTATCTCAGAAAAGAGACCCAGAACTATGTTCCTAAATTTATTGCGGTTAATTATATAATGAACTATGCTTCTGAACACAATATCTATCCAACGCCCTATAAATTTACTATGGCAGAAACAGATACTGTTAGCATAAATCAGTCCATGACATTTGAGGTTTTGTCCGAAACTTTAGGAGTTGATATCGATATTCTCAAAGAGCTGAATCCCATTTATAAAAAAAACCTTATACCTGTCAGCAAAAAGAGTACAGCAAGTGTCCGCTTACCCTATAAAGCAGTAGCAACTTTCATTAATAATTGCGATAGCATTTATGCCTATAGCGAATCCTTACAAGAAAAGTATGTGGCTATGGACGCCCCTATTGTACATCGTGTTAAAAAAGGCGAATACCTTGGCAGGATAGCCAATCAATATCATACTACCATTGGAAGAATAAAGAATTGGAATAATTTGTCTTCTAATAATTTAAGAATAGGACAAAAATTAGTCATTTATGTTAACCCCGATTATGCACCTAATTCTTCTCAAACAACTATCAAACGCAATTCTAAAGGAGAAACCATTTATACCGTTAAATTAGGCGATACTTTATGGGACATAGCACGTAAACATTCAGGTGTTTCGGTTTCTCAATTAGAGCAATTAAACAATATCACTTATCGTGATTTAAAACCTGGTTTGACACTCAAAATCCCTAGCACTGGATAGATGCGGCACCTCTACTTTAGTCTAGTTTTTTTTATTAGCGCTTGTGTAGGCGAGGGTTCTTCTGTCTTACCATCACACACTGGAGCTATCAATGAAGTTGTAATCGTTGTAGATGAGCACATTTGGGATGGAGCTAGTGGTGATAGTCTTCGTCAGTCGCTTAGTACAGAAGTTCCTGGCATTTCATGGAGCGAACCTTTGTTTGATGTCATACAAATTAATAGCACAGCCTTTAACCGAATTTTTAAAACACATCGTAACTTAGTTATCGTGCAAAAGGGGTCACAATCCAAAGTATATTTTGACACCAAAACGTATGCTCAAAATCAATGGCTCTGTATTGTAGAGTATCAGACGGTTGAGGATTTACCAATGCTATTAGGTCAATACGCCCCTATTATGGCTTATCAGATAGGACAAAAAGAACAAGAACGCTATATGGCTATCTTACCACCTAAAAGACAGTCAGAAGTACTTAGCAAAGGCTTTAATCTAAACTTTGGGCTACCCAGTGAGTACAAGCTTGTTTTGGATACTAACCGTTTTTGTTGGTTTGAATATAACCCTCTAGATAAAGAAATTATAAAAGGTGTCTTTGTTTATGAATACCCTAACACTACCTCTTTTAATTCAACCACCATCTTGATGGCTCGTGATAGCGTCCTTCAGCAGTTTGTTTTTGGCTCATCGGAAGGCAGCTATATGACTACTGAACGCCTATACCCAGCTTACATTTCCACCTATACACATAACACCCTTGAAGGCATAAAAGTCAAAGGACTTTGGAAAATGCAAAATGCTTTTATGGGAGGTACTTTTGTCAGCCATTTTCTGAATGACACAATACATGATAGAGTTCTAGTGATAGAGGGCTTTTTGTTTAACCCTGGTGAAGATAAACGCAACAGTTTACAAGAGCTTGAATGGTTGATTTCTGATTTTAAAATTCAGTCTTCAAACTAAGGATTAGGTTTCTTCCTGGTGCACTAATTCCACTCGAAAACGTTTTGTAGTGAATGTCTAGCATATTTTCTAGGTTTACTTGGGCAATTAACTTGTCACTTATATTTACAGAATAGCTAAAGTTCAGTATCCACCATGAAGGTGTTCCATCTGCGGTAGCTTCGTCTAAATTGTCGCTACCACTTGATCCGTATTCCTCGGCTTTTTTCCAAGCGTTATATAAGACAAATAACCCTAGTTTGTGTTTGTTTTTTAACCAATTCAACTGACTTTTACCATATAATGGTGGTATGTGATCCATTGGCAGGTCTGAGCTATTGTCTTTACCGTAGGTATATGAAATGCTGTGAGTGCTAGACCATTCTTTATTCAGATATAAATGGGCTTTTGTATTAAATCCATAGAGGCTAGCTTCTTGTGTATTTGTATTAGCGTAAATAGGTAAATATTCGCCATCATACCACAGACTATCTTGTCCGTTTAGGCTGAATGCTTTTTTAAGTATAGCGTCTTCCAATATGGTGTAGTATGCCGTTGTAGAGACATAACTTTTTCCTAAAGTTTTATTTAAAGTTAGCTCTATATTTTTTGATTGTTCAGGTGTTAGATTTTCATTGGGCACAGTTAGTTTACCAGATTTTTCAAACACCTTAGTAACGTCATCAACGTTTGGACTTCTGAAACCTGTGGACAAGGATAATGTGCTTTCCCAGCCCTTATTCATATCCCATTTTAAACCTAAACTAGTTGTAAAAGCATCGTTATTGAGTTCTATAGAGTTAAATGGCAAGCCTAAAGTATTACTTTCATTAAAATCAGCATTTAACAGAATGCTTGAATACCTTGCTCCAGCACTAAAATTAAATCGTTTTGATAGCGGCGTTTTGTATTGGCTATACACTGAAACAGTAGTCATATCGCTACCCCCATCAGCATAACGTGTGCCGTAACCCTCTGTAGCGCTTGAATGAACGATGTTGTGCTGTAAATCAATACCATAATTCAAGATGTTGTAACTCCATTTTTTGATGAAATCAGCAGTATTAGCAAACACAAACACATCTTCAGTACGTTTTATTAAGTCTGCATTGTATTTTTGACTACTCCTACTTTCTTCCAATTGTTGATAGGAAATTGTATTATTAAAACTATCATAAAAAAAGCTCTTCTTTTGGTGTTCAGTCCCTAGTCCCAACAACAATCTTTTTTGTGGTCCATAATACCACTCTTCAAATTTTGGTTGACCGTTAGAGAAATCGTTTAGTTGGTCAAATCTGTTTAGATTGGTCGTGCTTGACACTTGCAGGTTCATTTTATAGCTGAGGTATTCACTAGCGTCTAATCTTATTTTCTGTATAAAATCTACTTGGTCGTAGGCTGTTTTTAACTGCTCATTATTATCAACGATATGGGCTTCTTTTCCCCAGTCCGCATAGCCATGATAGCGTTGTTCGCCCATTTTAAGGTTACCAAATCGATTGAGGCTTATGCCTTGTAAAAAGCTCCATTTTCCTTTGCTCCAACTGTGGTCGTAATAGAGGTTTACTCCATTATTAACGGTGCTGTATCGTTGTAATAAATTGGCTTTCCATTCTTGTCCTCTTTGTGGTGATTTAGTGTGATAATGTACTACTCCGCCTAAAGCGTCACTTCCATATTTTACAGAAGAAGGCCCAAAAACAATATCTACGTTTTCAAGCATTAAAGGACTTATACTTATGCTGTTTTGTAGATGACCAGAACGGTAAATGGCATTATTCAGTCGCACACCATCAACAACTAATAAAACCCGATTGGCCTCAAATCCTCTTATGATAGGGCTCCCTCCACCCGATTGACTCATTTGTACGGCTATTGCGCCAGATTTTTGTAGAATGTCCGCACTGCTAGTTGGGGCGTCTTGAAAAATATCAATAGCATCTATTTTTTCTATTCTATTTGGGCTCAACAAGCGCTCACTTTCTTCTTTGTCTTCAGCAAAAATAATTTCAGGAATGCTCAAGCCTATCATAATGGTGTCTTGCACAGTATTCTGTGCTATTAAACCAACAGGCAATAAGAAACACAATAATTTAAGGTAATATTTTTTCATACGTTTAACACACTTTCTAAAACTTCTTTGGACTTAATACGGCCAAACCCATCGATATGCAATTGATAATAGTCTAGTATATACTCTAGGATTCTTTTTTTATTGTGTATTGGCTCTAACTTTAGTGCAGACACAAATTCTGTGGTATTGCTAATGTAGTGTTTGTGTTCCTTTTTATCTCTACTAAAACAGCCGTTCATCAAATCAAAATAGGGCAAGTTGGAGTTTTCCATATTGGGGTAAAAGCCCAAATAACCACTTAGGGCTATTAGAAAACGAATATGAAACTGGCTATCAAAGTCGCTTTGATCAAACTCCACTAAAGAGTTTTCCAAAAAACCATATAAGTCCTGATTTTCTTCTTCCTCTTTGAGACATTTGCTCAACACATCTGCTAAAAACAGTGCCACACTACTTTTAAGCACATGAAAGGGAATGCTGCTATATGCCGCTGGGGCTTTGACTTCTTTTATACGTTGTAGCTGCTTGTTGTTTTTATGGTATACCGTAAGATCTAAAATGTTAAGTGGTTGATAGTAGGCACTCCCTCCTTTCTTTTTTCTTACGCCATTAACTAAATAGGATTGTAAGCCTAGTTTGGCAGTATATACCTTGCATATGATACTACTTTCGCTGTACTTTACACTACTTAATACAATGCCTTTGGTTTGTGAATACATTATTTTATGAAGAGTATTTTTGCCACATTTGTTTCTAGCCCAGTTGGGTCTGTGCTAAAAACTAAGTAAACTCCTGTGTTTGCTCGTTCACCATATTTGTTTTTGCCGTCCCATATGGCTTGTCCACCAAAAGCCGTAGTCGTTTTAATCAGATTGCCCTTAATGTCAGTTATCTTAATATTAGCATTTTCCACGACATTTTTTATAGCAATAGGGCCATCATAATTTTCTTTTACCGGATTAGGATATACTAAGACATTGCCATGTTGTTTTTCACCTACAGTAGCTTCTCCTTTGTAAGAAATTAACCCTTTGTCTGTGGCGATAAAGACCTCTCCACTATTATTGTTTATTGATATATGATTGACGGAATTAGATAATAAGGGGCTATTTTCTTGTGTAAAATGTTTCATTTGTTGACTACCATCTGCTGAATAAACAAAAACGCCAGAGTTTTTTGTGCCAAACCATTTTCGGTTTGCTCCATCAATAGCAATGGCCGTGACTGACTCATTGGCAATTATAGGCTCAACATAACCGTCTGCTTCAACCAAAACTTGTTGAGCATCGCCATTCAAACCAAAAACTTCATCGGTATCATAAAATACAGCTATGCCTTTATCAGTTCCTACCCACACCTCTCCATCATTATCTATAGCTAGAGAATAAACCGTGTTTGAAGGTAGATTTCCTTGTCCTGCACCGGTGTTCAAATGCTTATTGATGTCGTCATTTGTGTTATCTGGGGTGCCGTTATCATCATATACAATCATACCCCCGCCCTTAGCAATAAAGAACCATTTTTTGCCTTGATTATCTATAAGTAGGTCGCCTAAATGACTGTTTTGTGTGTTGTAGCTTGTTATGTTGTAAGACTGCCATTGGCCATCGGTATTCATAAATGCTAATCCCTTGTTTACAAGAGAATTGGTAATCCAGACTAAGCCATTATCATCAACAACTACATCTTTAACTCTTAGCCAGCCGTAGTTGCTATCACTTGTGTCACTCGAAATGGTTTGTAGGACTCCATTAGAAGTCTCGAAATTATGCTCTTTTACTAAGGCATAATTTTCCAAATCTTCATCGTATTCCAATTCTAAAAGACCATTGTTCCACGTGCCTACATAAAGTTTGCCATTTGGAGCTTCCACCATATTGGTGATGTCTTTAGCGCCACCTAAACCGGTATAAGGAATATTGAACCAATTATAACCATCCGACCAATGAAAACCTTGATAAGTGTTATTGTTGTCCCACAGAACAGATACACCACCCGGAGACAAAAGAATTTTGTCTTTAGTAATTGAGGTTGAAAAAGCACGATTTGTTAATGGCCCTGAGGGCTGATAATCATTTAATGTTAAATTTTCGTTAATTCGAACTAGACTTCTTATTCCATCGCTTAACCAAAATACATTGCCATCTACTATAACGTCTGACACTCTAAATAAGTAAGAGTTTTCTTTAATAGTATTCAGTGTATTGTTGGGCATAATTTCTATTAGCTTACTTTGTGCGCCAACAAACAATCTATCAGACTCTGCTTTTAAAAACTTCAAGTTTTCAATAGTAGCCGCCAGATCCATATTCTGAGAAGAATAGTAATATATATCCTCTAATGACTCACTCAAAAAATATATTTTTTGATGAGCAACCTCTAAGCTGTTTATTGGAATATCTGCTATTATGTGTTGCCAAGATTGATAATCCAGCAAATTATCATTCATATTTGCTTTAAATAAGCCTATTTCTGTAGCAGCATATATGCTATCTCCTTTAAAACATAAATCATTTACACCCAGACTCCCATTAGCATTTAAATAAAAGGTGTTTGCAATTTCTTTTTTTTCAGTGTTTAGTTCTATTATTCCGAACGAACATGATAGGTATGCATTATTATTATTAAAGGTGATGTTATTAATGGATTTCCCTCCAACGATATTTTCTCTTTCTACATCTAGCATACTATAAATACTGTTATCTTCTATGATATCTATTTTAGCGCTGTTGTAAGCCACAACTAGTGTGTTTTTCAGAGGGTTTTTAGCCATAGCAGCAACACCTACATCGCTCAAACCATTAGTGGTGCTTAGCCTATTTAAGACTTGCTGCTCAAGGTCTAAGTAAAACAGGTTGTTTTCTGTAGCCACATATATTTTATCGTTCATTTTGGCTAATGAAATGGCATTGTTATATGGCAGATAATCGCGCCATTGACCAATTTCAACGCTTTGGCCATAGCCGTTAAAAGCAATCAAAAAGATAAGACTAAACAATAAAATTTTCATGAGTGCAAATTAATAAACTTATAACTATTGTTTGCTTATTATATTGTTAGAAACAAAACTCAATTATATTTGTGATTATATTGTAGGCTCCGTAGTTCAACTGGATAGAATATCAGATTTCGGCTCTGACGGTTGGGGGTTCGAATCCCTCCGGAGCTACTTTATAGAACTTTAATCAGAACCTAATTATTAAAATGAGAATTGAAAAACTGGACGGTTTACGAGGTTTCTGCAGCATAATGGTTGTATTTTATCACTACCCTCAGTCGTTTTTGCCTGATTTTCTTTTTAGCAATTTCTTTATCAGAGAATCTTGGAGTTTTGTGGATTTTTTCTTCGTACTAAGTGGTTTTGTAATTTCCTATAATTATTCAACACTTTCAAACACTAATGATTTTTGGTTGTATATTAAAAAACGCTTCATAAGATTGTATCCATTATTGTTTTTTACTACCCTTGTTTTTTTTCTTTTCAAGGTATTTTCTGATAACTTTTTTCCCGATTTAGTCAATAACCCTAAAGGTATTAAGCTTTATTTATTAGACACTTATAACACCCTTTTAATGTTAAATTCTACCCCTATTTTTGGCGAGGCTTCTAAAAATTTAGGAATGAATCACCCCTCTTGGAGTGTGTCTGCCGAATTCATTTCTTATGTCTTGTTCGGTGTTTCGTCATTGCTCTTCTTTAACAAAAAGAAACTTTTTTCTTTTGTTATAATTTGTCTGTGTATTGTGGTTTATATTGTTAAAGAGCAGTTTGCCTTTTCCAATTATACTTGGTTTTTTCTTCGTGGTATAATAGGTTTTAACATAGGTTGTGTCGTCTATTTGCTCTACACTAAAAAGTTTTCTGTTAAAAATAATTTGGAGATTATTTTACCTATATTAATTGTGTCGGTGTCTTATGTCTTCTATAACTATGATTTTAGTTTTAAAGGGGTTGTTAATCTAATTTTTCGGCCATTATTTTTCGCGTTTGTTATGCTCGTTTTGCTTAAAACCAATCATTACTTCAGCAAGTTTTTAGAGTCAAAATCCTTAAGGTTTTTAGGTAAAATATCTTACTCTATTTATCTTAACCACATTTTATTGCTTTTGATTGTGCCTCGAGTTTCTTTTAAACTTTTTGGACTCCCCCAATCGTACTTGTCTGAGTTTTTGGTATTATTAATAACTATGCTTTTTGTTGTCTTGTACTCGACATTTACTTTTACATACATAGAGTCAGTCTTTGGGAAAGCTCTCAAGAAATGGTTTAAAGTTTAACAGAACTACGGTTTTTTAAATCCAAATCATTATGTTTTCATTAAAACTAACATAATTGTTTGATAATCAACCACTTACATGTCTCCCTACATTTGACTTTTAAGCCCACTTTTTTAATTTTTCATTGCATATGCCTAGCGAAGCCCTTTTTTGTCTTAAACGGCTTTATTTTGCCTTTTTTCTGATATAAAGATTAGGTGTGACTGTTTTCGCTCGCCAAGCATGGCTTTGGTGTTTGATTTTAAGCAGGTTTAGAATCCCTTTGCATAATTTTATTTACTGATTTTGTTTTTTTTCTTAGCAGCGATGTGTAAAAGTAATAAAACATCACAGGTTGTTTTTTGAAATAAGGCAGGTGACCAGGCGCTCCGCTTGCAAAAAACCTCCTTTACCTTTCATATAGACAAGGCGCTTTAGAAAAGATTTGGTTTGAGCGTTTCCTCAGACAGGGTGGGCTGTAAGTCATTTTTCATTATAATAAAATGTTTCACGTGGAACAATTGTGTTTCACGTTGTTTTATGGTAGCTTTAATTTGCGGGCCCATTGGTCTTAAATCATCGTCCCATAAACACTAATAGTATATTTACATCTGAAGGGGACACGCCGCTTATTCTTGATGCTTGACCTATTGTTTCTGGCTTTATATGGTTCAGTTTTTCTCTTGACTCCGAAGAAATGGCGTTCAGTTTGCTGTAGTCGAAGGTTTTGGGAATTTTAATACCTTCAAGTTTGTTGAGCTTTATTACGGTTGCTTTTTCTCTTTCAATATAACCGTTGTATTTAATTTGTATTTCAGCTTGTTCTAAGCCTTCTTGACTTATGTTTTTAGTCTTTTCTTTAATAGTTTTTACTTTTAATAAGTCCTCAAACTTAATTTGAGGCCTGCTTAAAATTTTACCGACCTTATTTTTTTGTATAATTGGACTACTATTGTTGCTTGCCAAGATAGGATTAATATCGTTTGGATTTATACTCTCCGTTTCAAAATAAGTTAAGGCCTCTTTAGTGTTCTTTAGTTTTTCATCTAGCTTAGCCATTCTTATATCTTTTACTAAACCTATTTCTCTACCCTTTTGAGTCAGCCTAATATCAGCGTTATCTTGCCTTAACAATATTCTGTATTCTGCTCTTGAGGTAAACATACGATAAGGTTCGTCCGTGCCTTTAGTTACCAAATCGTCGATTAGTACGCCTATATATGCTTCCGAACGGCTTAGAATAACGGGCTCTTCCCCCTTGACCTGTCGGTGTGCGTTTATACCAGCCATCAATCCTTGACAAGCCGCCTCCTCATATCCTGTTGTTCCGTTTATTTGTCCCGCAAAATATAAGCCTTCTATTAGTTTGGTTTCAAGGCTTCTTTTGAGTTGTATTGGCGGGAAATAATCGTATTCTATAGCGTAACCCGGTCTAAATATTTTGGCTTTTTCAAAACCTGGAATTAGGCGTATAGCTTGGTGTTGAACATCTTCAGGTAAAGAGGTGGAAAAACCATTAACATATACTTCAACGGTGTCCCAGCCTTCAGGCTCAACAAATATTTGATGTCTATTTCGTTCAGAAAAGCGTTCTATTTTATCTTCTATTGAGGGACAGTATCTTGGACCTAGCCCTTGTATTCTGCCATTAAACATGGGTGATTTTTCAAAGCCAGTTCGCAAGACATCATGTGCCTTTTCGTTGGTGTAAGTTATGTGACAGCTTCTTTGTGTTTGAAGCTGTGGTGTGTCTAGGAAAGAGAATTTTGATGGGTTTATGTCACCCGCTTGTTCCTCCATCTTACTATAATCTAGTGAACGCCCATCTACTCTAGGCGGTGTTCCTGTTTTCATTCGACCACTTTCAAAGCCCAAAGTGTTCAAACATGCCGTAAGTCCTGTGGCTGCTCTCTCCCCTGTTCTGCCACCACCAAATTGTTTTTCACCAATGTGAATAGTTCCATTCAAGAAAGTTCCGTTCGTTAGGATTACCGAATTTGCTTTTATTTCGATTTCCATACCAGTTTTTACACCAACCACTTTGCCATTTTCAACGATAAGGTCGGTGACCATATCTTGCCAGAAATCAACATTTTCGATAGACTCTAAGGTTAAACGCCACTCCTCAGCAAAACGCATCCTATCGCTTTGTGCTCTAGGACTCCACATAGCCGGTCCTTTAGAACGGTTTAGCATTCTAAACTGAATCATGGTTTTGTCTGTGATAATGCCAGAATAACCCCCTAAGGCATCTATTTCTCTTACTATTTGCCCTTTAGCAACACCCCCCATAGCGGGATTGCACGACATTTGAGCTATGGTCTGCATATTCATAGTCACCAACAAAACGGAAGAGCCTAAATTGGCTGCTGCTGCTGC
>CAXFLH010000044.1:0-11539 GCA_964003875.1 uncultured Flavobacteriales bacterium
CAAAATCTCATAATATGCTTAATATCGTATTATTTGGACCCCCAGGTGCAGGAAAAGGCACACAATCGCAATTGCTTATAGACAAATACAGTTTGATACATCTATCTACTGGCGATATTTTAAGAGGCGAAATTGCTCAAGGCACTGAACTCGGCTTAAAAGCCAAAAGTATAATGGATAGAGGCGATCTAGTTCCTGACCAAGTAGTGATTGGTATGATACGTTCTATCTTGGAAAAAAATCCGAATGCTAAAGGCTTTATCTTCGATGGATTTCCTAGAACTACTGCTCAAGCCGAATCCTTGGATCAAATGTTAGACGAGCTCAATACCTCGATTTCTACCATGCTATCTTTAAACGTGGACGACGACGAGCTGACAAAAAGGTTACTAGAACGTGGCAAAAGTAGTGGGCGAGCAGACGATGCCAATGAGTCTATTATTAGAAATCGTATTAAAGAATACAATAATAAAACAGCACCTCTAAAAGAGTTTTACACGCAACAAAATAAATTGCAATCCATTGAAGGTGTTGGTAGTGTAGATGCTATTAATGCTAAACTCTGTAAAGCTATAGACCAACTCTAATGAAAGTTAAAAATTCCAACTTTGTCGATTATGTCAAAATCTTTTGCCGTTCAGGCAAAGGTGGAGCGGGCTCTGCCCACTTTTTAAGAGACAGAAATACTGCTAAGGGTGGTCCTGATGGTGGTGACGGTGGTCGTGGAGGTCACATTATCATTCAAGGTAATGACCAAATGTGGACATTACTTCACCTCAAATACCAAAAACATCTTTTTGCTGAACACGGCGGCTCCGGTAGTGGCAATAAAAAAATTGGTAAAGACGGACAAAGCAAAACTATACAAGTACCCCTAGGTACTGTGGCTAAAAATGCCGAAACAGGAGAAATCCTTTTCGAAATTACAGAACATCAGGAGGAACAAATTTTGCTAGAAGGTGGTAAAGGAGGAAGGGGAAATGTACACTTTAAATCCCCAACCAATCAAACACCCCGTTATGCTCAACCCGGAATGGATAGCCTTGAAGGTTGGTTTATTCTCGAATTAAAAATACTTGCTGATGTAGGTTTAGTTGGTTTTCCTAATGCTGGAAAATCAACACTTCTTTCCGTAGTATCTGCCGCTAAGCCAGAAATTGCCAACTACGCCTTTACAACATTAGTGCCTAATTTGGGTATTGTTTCATATCGTGATGAGCGTTCTTTTATTATGGCTGACATTCCTGGCATCATAGAAGGTGCTTCCGAAGGCAAGGGCTTAGGATTGCGTTTTTTAAGACACATAGAAAGAAATTCCACTTTATTGTTTCTTGTTCCTGCTGATAGCGGTGATATCCTAATAGAATACCATATCCTTTTAGGCGAATTAGAGAAGTATAACCCGCAACTTTTAGATAAAAACAGAATATTGGCTGTCAGCAAATCGGATATGCTTGATCAAGAACTAAAGGATGAAATATCTCAAGATTTACCTCAAAATATAACATGTCTATTTATCTCGTCTGTTGCTCAGCAAGGACTAATGGATCTGAAAGATGCGATTTGGCAAAAATTGAATGAATAATGGAGTGGCTCATTGAATTAGATAAAAATTGTTTTCATCTGATAAATCAGTCAGGTTCAACGACTTGGGATAGTCTGATGCTTTTTGCTAGTCATAAATTGTCGTGGATACCTTTGTATATTCTTTTAGTTTACCTCATCATGAAAGAAAAGGGCAAAGAAAGCATTTGGATTTTAGCAAGTATAGGTTTAGTTATTGCTTGTTGCGATATGGGTAGTGTACATCTTTTTAAAAATACTTTTCAGCGTTTACGACCTTGTCATTTCTTCGATGAAGTACGACTAGTCTCAGAAAGATGTGGTGGACAATATAGCTTCATTTCCTCTCACGCATCTAATGTTTTTGGCTTAGCTGTAGTGGTAGGTAAACTGATTAATAAGAAGTTTTTTTTTGTGGCCTTATTTATTTGGGCTGCAGTAGTTGCATACTCTAGAGTGTATCTAGGTGTTCACTATCCATTGGATATTCTAGGTGGTATGCTATGGGGAACTTTTATAGCTTTAATAACCGTTTCTCTTTACAAGAAATTTAGAACATGAAACAGTTTAATTGGATATGGTTCGTTTGGTTAGTTCTAGTCATCTTATGGAACTACATATGGGTAGATGTGCCACCTATAGCCGATGTGCTTGTTGCTATTTTTCTTTCTATTTTAGCCAATCAATTTAATTTAAAACTCAAAAAGTGAAAAAAATCATATTAGTGTTGTGTGTTATGCTTTGGGGCATTTCTCAAGCTCAAAAAAAACCTAAACTTGTAGTAGGAATAGTAGTCGATCAAATGCGCTATGACTACGTCTATCGTTTTTGGAATCAATTTGGAGATAATGGCTTTAAAAAATTGGTAAATGAAGGCTATTTCTTAAGAAATACTCACTACAACTACACTCCAACCTACACAGGTCCTGGACACGCTAGTATCTTTACAGGCACTACTCCTTCTGTACATGGGATTATTGGAAATAATTGGTATAATAAAGCTGACGGTTTATCGGTATATTGTGCTGGTGATGGCAATTCAACTACTGTCTGCGATTGTGATAACCATATAGACGTAGAATCTACAGCTGGGAAAATGTCACCTCATCGTATGCTTACTACCACTTTTTCAGACGAACTAAAATTGTTTAGCCCACAATCCAAAGTATTTGGTATTTCGATAAAAGATAGAGGGGCAATTCTACCCGCGGGACATACTGCTAATGGCGCTTTCTGGATGGGCAAAAGTGGAGAGTGGATTTCTAGCTCTTACTATTACGAACAACTACCCGAATGGTTAATAGAATTTCAACAAAAGAAACCCGCTACTAGCTATTTTAAAGGAGCTTGGAAAGGCCGAGGGTTTGGCTACCCTATGGATAGCCTACTAGCAAGTAAAGGTCCAGCATCTGTAAAAAGTACTCCTCAAGGAAATACCTACCTTAAAGACTTAGCTATTGAGTTAATTAAATCAGAAGAATTAGGAAAGGACAACATTACAGATGTATTGACACTAAGCTTTTCATCGACTGATTACATTGGTCATCAATTTGGACCACATGCTCAAGAATTAGTCGACACATACATTAAACTAGACAAGGATATTGCAGAAATATTGAAACAGATAAACTCTACAGTAGGACAAGAAAATGCTTTGATATTTCTAACTGCAGACCATGGCGTGGTTAGTGTACCAAATGAACTAAAAGCTCGAAAAATACCCGCAGGTTATTTTGATGCTTCAAACTTAACAACTGAACTGAATAATCATTTGTCAAAAAGATATGGAAATAATACGTGGGTTTTAAAATATTCTAATCAACAGTTTTTTCTAAATCGTAAGCTAATAGAAGAACAAAAACTTAGTCATCAAGAAGTACAACAACTAGCGGCTGATTACTTAATTGGTGTAGAGGGCGTACAGTATACTTTCACCGCTCATCAACTGCATCACAACGAATATCAAAACAGCTTTTACTCTCTTATTCAAAAAGGCTTTAACCAAAAGCGTTCTGGCGATGTCGTTATTGCTTTAAATTCAGGTTGGATAGAATGGAACTCGCCAACTGGAACAACACACGGCTCATGCTTTAGCTACGATACGCATGTTCCTTTGTTATTTTGGGGTAAAGGCATTCAACAGGGTGTTTCGGACGAATACATTTCTATCTGTGATATAGCACCTACAGTCAGTACTTTATTAGGTATTTCTTTTCCTAACGGCTGTACAGGACAACCCATTAGAAGTATTACCGAATGAAAGTAGTTCATAGCTCAACATATGATATCACAATTGGCAAAGGTAGTCTACAAACTATCCAACATTCAAGGTATTCGGCAATTGCCATTTTGGTAGATGAACATACTAAAGCGAATTGCTTAGATATCTTTCTTAAAGAAAGTCAAATCAAGCCTAAGCTAATAATTGAAATTCATTCAGGCGAAGAACACAAAAACATTTCTAACTGCGAACACATTTGGCAACAACTGACCAACGCTCAATTTGACAGAAAATCACTTCTCGTTAACTTAGGCGGTGGCGTCATAGGAGATATGGGTGGATTTGCTGCCTCTTGCTACAAAAGGGGTATAGATTTCATTCAGGTACCCACCACCCTGCTAGCTATGGTAGATGCTTCAGTAGGTGGAAAGCTAGCTATAGATTTGGAGAATTTTAAAAATCAAATCGGCTTGTTTAAATCCCCAAAAGGAGTATATATTTTACCAGAGTTTTTACAAACACTAAACCAAAGGCAAGTTGTATCAGGATATGCTGAAATCATTAAACATGCTCTTATTGCTGACAAAGACTATTGGCAATTGTTAATGGAAACATCAATTGAAAAAATAAATTGGGAAAAAACTATCCATCATTCTATCATCCTAAAAAATGATATCGTTCAATCCGATCCTTTTGAAGAAAACAAACGTAAAATTTTGAATTTTGGACATACCTTAGGACACGCTATAGAAAGTTTTTACCTCAAGAAAGAAAAGGATATTCTGCATGGTGAGGCTATTGCTTTAGGCATGTATTTAGAAGCTGAGCTATCACCACTCAATATCGAAAAGAAAAAAGAAATTCAAGACTATTTGAAGTCCAACTTCAATTTAGTGGATTGTCCATCTTTAGAGCAACTCCTACCCTTTCTCAAAAACGATAAAAAAAATGAACACGATAACATTAATTTCTCGCTTCTCGATGATATAGGTTCTTGTAGCTACAATAATGATTTAAGTTTAGAGAAAATAAAGACTATTTTTTAATGTTATATTTGACATTCAATTGATACTATGCAATCTGCAAAAGAATATCTTATACAAGAAGGCTTAAACCAATACATTAACCTTGATGCAAATGCCGATTTTAAAGAGGGTGTATTTGATGCTGTTAGTGGTAAATTAAACATGCCATTTCCACCTATTGCTGAAGACCTAGCCCGTTTACACCAACTTATAAGAACAAGAAAAGCATTTACTGTATTGGAATTTGGCTCTGGACTATCTTCCATAGTCATAGCTGATGCCTTGAGTAAAAACAAAACAGAATTTTTGGCTCTTGACGAAAAGCCAGAACTTAGAAACCGATTTATGTTTAAAATTTTTTCTGTAGAATCGGATAAACTATGGATAGAAAATAACCAATCAAACTTTCCTGAACACTTATTGGAACACGTTAATTTTCATTATTCAGAAATTAAAATAGATACTTTCAATGGTAGGATATGCCATTTTTATGACAATTTACCAGATATCGTTCCAGACTTTATTTACCTCGACGGACCCAATCCAAAAGATGTAAAAGGAAACGTAAATGGTATGACATTTCAATGCGACGAGCGTACCGTTATGGCAGCAGACCTTTTACTAATGGAGTCCATATTATTGCCCGGCACATTCATACTTGTTGATGGTAGAACAAATAATGCTAGATTTCTTAAAAATAACTTCCAAAGAAACTTTAAAATGAGTTGGGACAAAGATGGTGATGTAACTAGCTTTGAGCTACAAGAAGAAAGACTTGGTAAATACAATATTTTAGGCTCTGACTTTTATTGACAATTATGGATTTTTTGATTTCGCATACTAGTAAATCGATTAATGCTGACCTTATCCTTCCTCCTTCTAAAAGCATAAGCAATAGAGCACTCATCATTCAGGCTTTGTGCCAATCTAAACCCACACTTTTTAACCTCTCACAATCTAGCGACACTCAATCCTTAGTACAAGCATTACGGACTACTTCTAAAACTATAGATATTGGCGATGCTGGTACAAGTATGCGATTTCTCACGGCTTACCTTAGTCAGCAAAAAGGTAGTTATATTTTGACGGGTAGTGAACGAATGAAAGAACGCCCCATTAGCCATTTAGTAGATGCCTTAAATAGCATAGGTGCAGATATAAATTACTTAGAAAAAGATGGCTTTCCTCCTTTAGCCATTAATGGAAAAACTTTAGAAGGAGGAAAAGTAGATATTTCAACATCTGTTAGCAGTCAGTTTGTTTCTGCTCTTTTATTAATTGCACCCACACTAAAAAAAGGACTTTCATTATCCTTAAAAGACGAGCTACTGTCCAAGCCATATATTAAAATGACCTTAGATATTATGCGATATTTTGGAGTTCAATCGTCTTGGACAAATAATACCATACAAGTTGAGCCACAAAACTATGTATCTAAGGAATTGAAAGTGGAGTCAGATTGGAGTGCTTTAGCATTTATCTTACAAGCTATGTCTATCGCCAAATCGGCTCAAGTTAATATTTCTGGTCTCTCAAAAGATAGTTGGCAAGGCGATAGTTATGTTCTAAATTTATTTGAAAAATTTGGACTACATCACGAATTTAAAGAAAACAAACTTTATTTGAAGAAATTCGATAAAGACTTAAATGACGATTACAATGTTAATCTAAAAAACACCCCTGATTTAGCCCAAGCCTATTGTTGTTCTCTATCTGCATTATCAAAATCAGCCACAATTAAGGGGTTGAATAACCTTAAAATTAAAGAAAGTCATCGCCTAAAAGCACTTCATATTGAATTGAATAAAATGGGGCAGCTAAGTCATTATACTGAAGACACTATGAAACTAAAGGCGTCTGTTTTGCATACTCCGATAGATAGCTTTGATAGCCATAAAGACCACAGGATGGCTATGTGCCTAGCTCCTTTTGCTTTACTTTTTGATGTTAAAATAAAGAATGTGGAAGTAGCCAATAAATCTTATCCTAATTATTGGGAAGACCTAAAAAGGATGGGCTTTACAATATCTCCTCTAACTCACTCAAACAACTGATTTCGTAGGTAATCTCAGAATATGAGTGTTCGAGCTTTAAAGGGTTAAAAAATACTTGCGCCATACCAATATCTTTAGCACCTAAAATATCAGCATGTAAATCATCACCTATCATTATGCTATCAGATGGTTTAGCAAAAGCTTTGAGCATAGAAAAATTAAAAATTTCTTGATTAGGTTTTTTATAGCCTACCTGCTCAGATGTAATAATCTGTTCAAAATAATCCATTAGATTACTGTTTTCTAATTTCTGTAATTGGACTTCTTCAAAACCGTTAGTAATAATATGTAATGCATACCTGTCCTTAAGGTAGTTAAGTGTGGAGTGTACGTAGGGGAATAAATTGGTCTTCTTAGGACAATGAGCTACATAGTCTTCTCCTAAATTAGAAGCTAATTTTGGACTATTAACACCAAACTCATCTAAGGTAATTTTAAATCGTTCATCTCTTAGCTTATCCTTTTCAATTTTATTTTGTCGATATAAATCCCATAGTTTTTCATTATGGTACTTATATCTTTCAATAAATACTTTGCTATCGACAATTCCTTTGTTCAGCAAGTCATAATTTTGATATAATTCTAGCAAAACTTCGTTAGAATTCTTTTCAAAATCCCACAGCGTTCTATCTAAATCAAAGAAAAGATGTTTGTACATATCAAATCCAAATAAGTGTCAAAAGAAAAGACCACCCTAAAACTGATGCAAACAAAACAGGTAAAGTCCTTTTCTTGTTGGGGAAAAAGTGAAGTGCAATAAATGTACCAATAGGTATTGAAAAAAAGATTGGAGTTAATAATGCAATGCCGAACAAACCATACTTTCTAGCTGCTTTTACAGCAATTATTTTTTTAAAATTTTTTTTCTTTTTTGCATTATAATCAAATGGGTAAAAACGATAGTAGATTTTTAGAACTACTTTTCTAAATTTTGCGAAAACAATAACTCCCATTACCCCACCTACACAACTGAAGATAAAGGTTTCCCAAAATGAAAAATCATACTGAACAGCCAAAGGTATAGCTAAGAAGAATTTAATACCTCCTAACAATAAAACTGAAATGAATTGAATGAGTTGCATATGGTTTGTCTAGGTTTTATTAAAATTACTAACACAAATTTCGACAATTTATTACAAAAAAATGATGACATCAATCATAAAATTAAGGATTTATTAGAGAATGGAGATTTATTATTTTACTTTTGGTGGAAATTCATTGATATGATTTTAAAATGAAAAAACTGTACATTTTGTTCTTCCTCTTTTTTAGCATTAGTAGTTACTCTCAAAATGAAAATATCTATCTGAACTTAAATAAGAAAAATATAGCCATAGATGGCTACGATTTAGTGGCTTACTTTAAACTAAACGATTCAAAAACTGGTAAAAAAGAATTCAAATATACTTACCAGGGAGCGCACTACTTTTTTACTTCAGAAAGTCACATGCAAAGCTTTAAAATTAACCCTAAAAAGTACCTTCCAAAATTTGGCGGTTGGTGTGCTTTCAGTATGGCTAAAGATGAGAAAAAAGAACGGGTAAATCCTAAAAGTTTTTTAATCATTGATGGAGAGTTATATCTATTCTACAAATACTACTTCATCGATAAAAGATATAAGTGGCTAGAAAGTAAAAGTGACTTAAAGAAACAAGCTGAACAGTATTGGAAAAAGATTACGAATTAATTCCTATAAAGTTAAGACATCTACGCCATATACTCTGATATATAGTAATATATTTAGTTGGCTCAGCTCCGAAGCCTTTATTTCTCCGGGCTACACCATCTAAATTGGAGCCTTCAAAGTCAAAAACAAAACCTCTAAATTTTTCTAGTGAGAAGATATAATCTAAAAGGAAAAAATAAGCAGATTTTCGTTTTCCTTCTTCATTAGAGTATGAACTCAGTAAATACAATCTTTTGTTATCGTTTATGACAAATACAGAACAGCAATTGCCTTGACTTCCCTTGACTGAAAAAATTTCTCCTTTACTAAGTTCTAGAGAAGTATTTATAATGTTAAACTCTAAATCAAATTGCTTTAAATTCATAAAACTAGACGCTAAAAGACGTTTATTCTTAGAAAACTGTTTTGCACTGTCTGGCTCAGTAGCAATAGAAAGATTATGCTTATTGGCACGTCTCAAATTTTTCAAATGACTTTTAGAATAATTAGCTCTTAATTCTTCTATATTTTTATCGAGTGGCAATAGATAGTTTACATTACTCCTTGACACACAAATTGTCGATGAATTATGAGTATTTAAATTGAAGTTAAAATGCAAAATTTCTATAGGAATAGCTGATATAAAGTCATCAACACAATAACTATCTTGTTTATGAAATACACCTAGCTGCTGACACATAAATGGCTGATATATATATGTTATACCCCACTTTTTTCTTTTGGGTAAAGGCATAACAGCCTCGTAATCGTTAAGAACTAATGCGTCCCATTGCTCACAAACGATATCCAAATACCAAGACTTAGCATAAACAGAACCATTGACAGACCCAATGATACATTTATCCCACTTTTCGTAATCAAGATTATTGTATGCTATATATTGAATCACTTTTTGATGTATTGTAGCATTTGCTCATAAAGGTGAATCCAACCTTTCCATTCTTTATAATCACTCCAAGTCTCATTATGCCATAGGGAAATGAAATGCCCATTTACACTTTTAACTTCATCAATAATTAATTGAATTTTACTTAAGGCTTCATTAGGTTGAGATTTTAGGTAATATTTTAGAGTAGCGTCCATTACTGAAAAAGGATGAACTTTAAGTTTGGTAGATGACTCTACTTCTAAGTCATAAAAATAAAAAGGTGTACAAATACTAGCTCTAAAACCCAAATGTGCGGCATATCCCATAGTATAATCATCGCTTACAGACAATTCCAATAGGTTTCTATATGTTTTGGGTATTTCCAACTTTAAAAAATGTTGTCTTGATAACTTTACTTCCTTTTTTAGAATATTTTCTAAACGCTTTTTTTCTATAGATAGTTTATCAAAACTTTTGTTGGAAGCGAATGAGGGGTGTATTCCTATTTCAGCATAATCTCCCAAATGTTTAATTAACAATTGGAATTTTCTACTGTACACCGAACAGTTTTTATCGTTCAGTCCATAATCTGCCAACAATACAAAATACACAACATCAATACCATACTTTTCATTCAACTTTAGCTGATATTCAAAAGTATCGTAAGGATCAGGTAATTTACCTAATAATACATCTTTCCGTTCCTTTATAGCATCTTTGTCTAGTTGTATAGCCGAACGTACAAAAGAGGCTGTTGTTCTGACAAAACCTTTTTCTAAAAAGCAATAAGCATTGTCAATATCTATGGTGGATTGATAAGTAAATTGAGGTTTTGGAAACTCTAATGATGGAAATTTTCTTTGGAGAAGTTTTCTAAACTCCTTAAGCCATAAATTTATAAGAGGACGATGTAAAAAACCATACTTAAAAGCTAAACTTTCTTTAGCCATAAAACGCTCATAATGATCTTTTATGTGTGGTAAGTATTCTTCGTATCGAGATACTAAATAAAAAGATGCTGAAAATACGTCAAAAGGCAAAAAAGAATCATTGACTTGAAAAAAGATTGGCAATTCACTCCATGTATCAAAAATTAACTCCTGATCTAAAATACCTTTTTCAGAAAGTAATCCATACGCTTTTAAAAAACATTCATCTGCTAATTGTTTATTAGAATAATTAAGTTTAGCACCTTGATGAGAAAGAAAAACTTCAACATCTTCGGTGAGTTGATAATCCATTTTCCAAACCGTATCGAAAATAAGCTGAAAGCTATATTGTATTCTACTTGTTATTTTAGGTGTATAAATCAGCATCTAGAGCTTGTATTCGTCTTTAAAGCTAAAGTAAGTGTTTTGCCCCACAATTATATGGTCGATTATAGTAATTTCTAATAATTCTGCCGATTTTACTATCTTTTTAGTTAATTTTTTATCACTCTGACTAGATTGTAAATTACCTGACGGGTGATTATGAAATAATATCAATCCATTGGATTTCGAATCTAATTCAGTACTGAATATTAACTCAGGATCGACCAGTGTTGGACTAAAACCTCCTTGACTAATTTTAGTAAAATGTAAAATACTATTAGAAAGACTTCAATAACATAATCCAAAATTGTTCGTGATTCAAATCATATAAATGATATTTCATGAAATTATAAGCATCTTTACTAGATTTAATCTTTTTAATTTCTGACTGTTCTAAAGTTTTTCTTTTAGTAAGTTCTGAAGATGTCATAATGCTAATGGCTTTAGCCTGTCCAATACCTTTAAATTGAGTCAAATCATTGAAAGTCATTTTTGATAAAACTGAAAGTTTGTCACCACATTGCGACAAAATATATTTTGATAAATCTACGGCTAATTGTTTATTATTTCCAGAACCTATGATTATGGTTATTAGCTCTGCATTACTCAATGATTTAGCTCCTCTTGAAATAAGTTTCTCTCTTGGTCTATCGTCTTCAGACCACGACTTTATAGATAGTTTCTTATGGCTTATAAAAACAAAAGTAAAAAAAAGGCTTCTCAAATGAGAAGCCTTTAGACATAAAGCCTATAAATCAATTATAAACTATTCACATGCTTAGCTAGCTTAGATTTTAAATTGGCAGCT
>CAXFLH010000045.1:0-11237 GCA_964003875.1 uncultured Flavobacteriales bacterium
ACATTGGAGAACCACATTTCTGGACAGTCTTAGGTTTTGCTATCCTATTTACAGGAGTTCAAAACATTATCAATGAAATTAAATTAAATTCTAAAAATTAATATGGACTTAAAAGTAGATGCATTAAAAGCAAAGTATCAAGCAGAGAAGCTTGAAGCAATCGCAACCCTTGAAGTATACGTTAAGAATTCAGCTGGTATCGGTGAACACCCGCAAATCATCGAAGAAATGGCGAAGTTAGTAGAACAAGTAGCCAACGCTAATGACTGTTTAGAAGCATTAGACGAGATCTTCATTAGAACTGGAGACGACAGCACGAACGTAGCTCAAGAAGGCTCCGTAAATAGTTGATTTATTTAGGCTAGACATAGATAACTAAGGAGCAAAGGACCCCAAACGTGGGGTCCTTTTTTTGTGATATATAATAAATGAAGTATATCCAATCTTTACATGAAGCCGATAAAAGAATTCCTAGAAAGAAAAAGATAGTTGGAATATCAATTTTTTTCAAAACGCTAATAACAGTTAACCCAGATTTTTTTTCATAGTTTTTATTTCTGTGTAGCAACTCTGTAGCTAACCACATAACTCCTAAACTGAATAATATTCCTACAAAAGGAGGGAGGTGAGTAACTGTTTTAAAAACAGGTACAAATATTAATCCAGCTACTCCTAAAAAGAAAATGAATTTTCTTTCAAATGGAGTAGTAGGATTCATAATGTGTTCTAAGGCTTCACTATTGCTAGGTCTTTGAATATTACCTTTGAGTTTAAACGTTAAGTATATCAATGGAATAATCATACAAACTATTGAAGGAACAATTATAGAGGTAATAATATTGGCCGCTGTCACTTGCCCTCCAATCCATAACATGATTGTTGTTATATCACCAATCGGTGACCAAGCTCCACCTGCATTAGCTGAAATGATTATCATACCAGCAAATAGCCATAAATCTTTTTTATCTTCAATGAGTTTTGTTAAGAGCGCAGACATAACAATAGCCGTAGTTAAGTTGTCTAGTGTTGCTGAAAAGAAGAATGACAAAATGCACAGAATCCACATTAACTTAACTTTGTTATTAGTCTTAATTCGATCAGTAATTACCGAAAACCCTTGATGAGCATCTACCAATTCTACTATAGTCATTGCTCCTAAAAGAAAGAATAGAATTTGTCCTATTTCTGCTAAATGATGTGACAATTCATAAAGCACAAAATTCTTTTTGACATAATCTATATTTTGAGCAATAAACTCACTAGTGTAGTTGAGGTCTTTTGTTTGGAAGTAGGTTAAGAATTTGCCAAAATTATCGGAGTTGATATCAATTTCAAACAAGCCTAATGCAAAAATAGCCCAGCATAGTGAACCAGCAAGTAAAGCGGATGCCGCTTTGTCTATTTTAAGGTTGTGTTCAAAAGCAATTAGCGTATATCCTAAGATAAAAACGACTAACATTGAAAGGTAAATCATTGATTATATTTTTGTTGGTTAATTTATTTTTGCAAATATACTGTTGTAGATGGAAATGCAAACTCACAATCGTTATTCTTTACTATTTCCATAATTTTAAAGTTGATATCCTCTTTGACATCAATGAAATCATCCCATTTTGTCGAATTAACGTAGTATAAAACCATAATGTCTAGTGAACTTGCTCCAAACTCTTGGAATTTTACTCTTCCTTCTTGGTCAGTTCTGGGATGTTCGTTTATTAATATTTCGATTTCCTTGACCACTTTTTTCATTTGGTCAATAGTGGTATCATAGGTTAGACCTATGTAGAATCTTGCTCGTCTAACTTTTCTTTTACCTAGGTTGTCTAGTTCAGCAGATATCATATTTTTATTGGGAACGGTGACAATACTTTTGTCAAAAGTGCGAATACGAGTTGAGCGAAAGCCTACTTTTTCGACGGTACCCGTAATACTTCCCGTAGATACCAAGTCACCTACTAAAAAGGGTTTGTCAAAAAATATGGTAAATGAGCCTAATAGGTTTTCTAAACTTTCCTTAGAGGCCATTGCTATTGCTATACCTCCTATACCAACACCAGCGGCTAAGGCAGTAACGTCAATATCAAATATTTTACTTAATATTACAAAGAACAAAACAATATAAACGGCAATTTTACCCAATTCAATAACAAAAGGAATCAATTGATCGTCCATTTTACTTTCTGTATCCTTAGCCCTATTTAGAAAAACAATCCCAAAATAATCGACAAAACGTAATGCAATTTTAGAAACAGCAAACAATACGATTATGCTAAAGGTTTTAGCTAGGATTAGACTGATATTAAAGTTTTTAGTTTCAAAGTTCAGCTCTTGTGGAAATGCAATGTTAAGTGAGCCTAAATAAATGAACATTAGTAATACAAAAAAGCCTATTGGTTTTATCAGTAATTCATCGAAGGTCTTAATATCTATAGATTTATCTCTGTTGAGCACTCTATACATGATATTGCTGAGGTATTTGGATATAATACGCTTAAAAAGCAATCCAAATAGTACAAAGCCTAAAAACCAGCAATAATTTTCTAATGAATTGCTTAAAAATTGTTGATGTAAAATTTCTTGAAAGTCCATTGGTTAAATGAGTTGGTTAAGTGCGATTTCAAAGGCAGTTTTTGAAATGTCTGTCTTTGATGAATTAATTTGATGTGTTTTTTTCAAGGCTTTCATTATGGTTGCTGAGGTATCTTCGAAAATAGCTGTATCAGTCATTTCACTATTTGGGTTCATGAGGTAGGCAAATACTCTAGCCATACCACAGTTGGCGATGAAGTCAGGTAAAACACTTACTCTTTCATCTGCAAATTCTCCGATGCTACCAAAGAATATTTCTTCGTCGGCAAATGGTACATTAGCACCGCAAGAGATAACATCTAATCCTCTAGCAATCATACGTTCTAAATGGTCTTTTTTAATTAGTCTTGAAGCTGCTGCAGGAATAAATACATCAACTTTCATGTCCCATATTTTAGCGTTAACCTCATCAAAGGGTAGCATATGCTTAGCGTTTAGCTTATTGCCTTTTTTATTTATAAACAACTGACGAATTTCTTCGAAAGTAAAGCCGTTTTCATTTATTAGCCCTCCATCTTGGTCAATGATGCCAACAATTTTAGCGCCTAATGCTGCTTGATAAAAAGCTGCCGCCGAGCCCACATTTCCCCAACCTTGAATGATTACCCTTTTGTCGGTTAAATCTTCATTGTGAAGGCGGTAAAAGTGATTGACTGTTTCTGACACTCCGTAGCCAGTAATCATGTCAGCAACAGTATATTTTTTTGATACTTCTGGAGTTAGGCTAGGCTCGGTAATTTCTAGCAAGACTCCCTCTTGTAGTTGTTTGATTATGGTTTTTTTCTGTTCAGCAGAAGGTTTGAAGTGACCGTTAAATACACCTTCTTGAGGGTGTTCTACACCAAGATTTAGGGTAATGGGAATGACTTCATGTATTTCATCAACATTTAAGTCGCCGCCAGTACCATAGTAATTTTTTAGTAGGGGAGCAATGGCTGCATACCATCGTTTTAAAACGCCTTCTTTTCTAGGGTCATTGGGGTCAAAGTTTATGCCAGATTTAGCACCACCAATCGCTGGTCCAGCAACCGTAAACTTAACTTCCATAGTTTTAGCAAGAGAAACAACTTCATGTTTGTTAAGTCCTTCTCTCATTCGTGTGCCACCACCTGCGGCACCACCTCGAAGTGAATTTATTACGACCCAGCCTTCAGCTTCAGTTTGGCTGTCACTCCATTCAAAAACAACCTCGGGTTTTTTGTTTTCGTATGCGTCTAATAATTTTTTCATTGAAAGTAAATTTCAACAAAAGTAATTAATTATTAAGCAAAGTACTTACCTACGATGGAATTCCTTTTTGCACCAGTTACTGATGCTAAGCAATTAATTTGATTTTCTCTATTGAGGACACCTAAAAATCCAAATATCAAGGCTTCTTTATATTCTATAAGTTTTTTATTACCTAAGATGAAATTAGCTTGAGAATTTGCCACAATCCTTTGCATAAGAAAAGTGTTCAATGCCCCGCCTCCTGTTACTAGACATTGTCCTGATCTGATGCAATCAGCAATTTGAATAGCAATGTGTTCAACTACTGTTCGCATAATATTAGGAGTAATGTCGTTATATTTTTTTAGGATTGGCATAAATTCTTTTTCTAGCCATTCTTTACCTAAAGACTTCGGCGGCAATTGTTGGTAGTAGTTGATGGTGTTTAGTTCCTTCAAGAGTTCATTATTTATACTCCCCGTTTTGGCTATTTGCCCTTCATTATCGTATTCCTCACCTAATTTACGGGCATATTCATTAAGTACGATGTTTACAGGGCATATATCATAGGCTTGTCTCAATCCGTCATTGTTAAATGAAAAATTGCTGAATCCACCTAAGTTCAGACAATAATCGAACTCACTAAACAGTAATTCATCTCCAACAGGCACCAAAGGTGCTCCTTGACCGCCAAGCTCTACATCTAGAGTCCTAAAATCACAAACTACGGGAATGTTCAATTGTGTATTTATAATTTTTCCATCACCAATTTGTAGTGTGATGCCTTTTTCGGGCTGATGCAAAACAGTATGTCCATGCGAACAGATTAAATCCACTTGCAAGTTATGTTTAAGAATAAAATAGCTTAATAATTGGGATAAATAAATAGCATATCTTTGGCTAGACTCTTGTATTTCAGATAGGGGTCTAAGGTGTAATTCTTTCAGTTCTTTTTGCCATTGTTCATCATAAGGAATCGTTTGACATACGCCTAATTGATATTGCCAACTTTTGTCGTGATAAAAGCTAACAAAAGCAAGGTCCACTCCATCTAAAGAAGTCCCTGACATTAGACCAATCACATTGTGTTGTTTGTAAAAGCCCATACTATTAGTTAAAAAGACTATTTTTGAGCTCAAATTTAAACTAACTATACAAATGAACTTTAATTTAACTGAAGAACATATCATGATTCGTGATGCGGCTAGAGATTTTGCGAAGACAGAATTGCTGCCAGGAGTTATTGAAAGAGATGAAAATCAAGCTTTTCCTAATGAACAAATTAAGAAATTAGGTGAATTAGGTTTTATGGGTATGATGGTTGACCCCAAGTATGGTGGTGCAGGTATGGATACCATTTCATACGTTTTGGCAATGGAAGAACTTTCCAAAGTTGATGCTTCAGCATCAGTAGTTGTTTCAGTCAATAATTCTTTGGTGTGTTGGGGATTAGAAAAGTACGGAACAGAAGAGCAAAAACAAAAGTATTTAGTTCCTTTAGCAAAAGGTGAAATTATTGGTGCTTTTTGTCTTTCAGAGCCAGAGGCAGGTAGTGATGCTACTTCTCAGCAAACTACGGCAGTTGATATGGGTGACCATTACCTACTAAACGGTACTAAAAATTGGATTACAAATGGTAATACTGCATCTGTTTATTTAGTTATTGCTCAAACAAATCCTGAGAAAGGACATCGTGGTATTAATGCGCTTATTGTTGAGAAAGATATGCCAGGCTTTGAGGTTGGTTTGAAGGAAAATAAATTAGGCATCAGAGGTTCAGATACTCACTCACTATTGTTTAATGATGTTAAAGTGCCTAAAGAAAATAGGATAGGGGAAGATGGATTTGGTTTTAAATTTGCTATGTCTACACTTTCTGGTGGAAGAATAGGTATTGCCGCACAAGCTTTAGGTATTGCATCTGGAGCTTACGAATTATCTTTAGAGTATTCAAAGCAACGTAAGGCATTTGGTAAAGCAATTAGTGAGCACCAAGCTGTTGCTTTTAAACTTGCTGACATGGCTACCGAAATTGAGGCCGCCCGATTGTTATGTCTAAAATCGGCATGGCTAAAAGACAATAAAATGAATTTTGATAAAGAAAGTGCTATGGCTAAGGTTTTTGCGTCTGAAGTAGCTATGAAAACTACTACAGAGGCTGTTCAAATACATGGTGGTTATGGTTTTGTTAAAGAATATCATGTTGAGCGTTTAATGAGAGACGCTAAAATCACTCAAATTTATGAAGGGACATCGGAAATTCAACGTATTGTAATATCTCGCTCTGTCCTCAAATAAACATTTTATTATATTTATAAAAAAATTATGGTTTCATTATGAAGAAAATATTAATTCTATTAATTGGCTTAGTTTCATTGACTATTCATGCACAAACTGTTGAGCAGATAAATAAATATATGAGATTTGTGCCTTCCAATATGAAAGCTTCTGACATTAATCCTTCAGACATTCCTAGTGAAGATGTTTTAAGACAAATGGGTCTTTCAGATGAAGAAATTAGTGAAGCTATGGATTACAAATACCAAAGAGGGAAGTACAATCCTAATTATATAGATACTACAGGTGCTGAAACTAATTTAATCCAATCGGATTTATTCCATAGTTCAATGAATGATTCTTTATTTGATTTGAACGACTCTATAATTTATCCTTCAGCCAAAATATATGGTCAAGATTTTTTCAGAAATAACTCCATTTCCTTCTTTTCTAGAGCCTATGATAATCAAGCACCAGATAATTATTTTTTGGGTGAAAATGATGAATTAACCATTTCCATTTGGGGACTTGCTGAACACAGCGAGGTCGTTACAGTTAGTGAAAGTGGATATATCAATTCTCGTATTGCAGGGAGAATTTATGTAGGCTCTAAAAATCTAAAAACAGTAAAATCTTTAGTGAGAAATCGTATGAGCTCTTTTTTTGATTTAAAGAAGTCCCAATTTGATTTAACATTAAATTACTCTAGAGTCATTTCTGTAAATATTATTGGAGAAGTCTTTAATCCGGGTTCTTATTCTATTCCAGCTACAAACACTGCATTCAATGCATTGGTGGTAGCAGGAGGTCCTAGTCAAATTGGCTCAGTTAGAAATATATATTTGATGAGAGATGGCAAAACTATAGATTCATTAGATGTCTATAAATTTTTATTTGACCCAAGTTCCTCTCAAGATTTGTTTATGCAGAACAACGATTACCTTTATGTCCCAGTAGCTGCCAATGTGGTTGATTTAAAAGGCGAAGTTAATAGACCTTATACTTACGAAGTTAAATCCGGTGATAAGCTGATAGACTTGATAAAATACGCAGGAGGATTTACCAAAATGGCATATAAGAATGGAATAACAGTTAAAAGAATAGATAATAATTCCGTAAAAACTATTACTGTTGACGAAGTTGGAGCTGATAATTTGAACTTGTTTAATGGAGACGAAATTTTAGTGAATAGCATTCAAGGTATCCCAACAGATTTGGTTTATATCAATTCATCGACAGGTATTTCTGGTGAGTATCAATTCTCCGAAGGTGAACGAGTGTACGATATGGTTTTGAAATCTAATTCATTTTCAGATGATTTATTTTTGGAGTCAGCTTATTTAGTCAGGACTTCTGAAGATTATACTAAGGACTATATTATTCTTGACATTGCAGAAATTGTTCAAGAACCAACTTCAGAGTCTAATATTTTAATTCAAGAGTATGATGAGTTATTCTTCTTGTCCAAGAGAGATTATATGGACGATTTTGAGTTTACAATTTCCGGTGCTGTAAGATTACCCAATACATTTTCTTTTGGAGAGGGCATTACCTTAGCTGATGTATTAATGATGGCTGGTGGTTTAGCACAAGAGGCCTCTGGTGCTAAAATTGATATTTCAAGGATAGTAGATTATGATGCTGAAACAAATCAAATTAAGTCTAAAAGAACTTTAGTACGTTCATTTGACATTTCAAATGATGGAGATTTAAGTGATGATGCTTTGAATTTTCCTTTAGAGCCCTACGATCAAGTTTCCGTTAGAGTGAATCCAGATTATCAAGAAGTAAGAACCGTCCAACTAACGGGAGAGGTGCAATTTCCAGGTGTTTATTCCTTATTGTCTAAAAACGAAACTATAGCTGAGCTTATTAATCGCGCTGGTGGGTTGAAAAGTAGTGCTGATATGAATGCTGTGAAAATGTATCGCAATATGAAAGTTGAAGAAAGTCCAGATAATAAGATAGACTTTTTCGAAGATGACGAAGAAATTGTTAACGGATTTTTCTCGGACGGAGAATTCGTTCAAATTGTTCCTTTGAATGAAGAAAAGGATAAAATGAACAAATTAGAAAAATCTTATATTGAGAAATATATTCCTGTTCATTTAGAGTTAAAGAAAGCAATGAAATATGACAATTCGAAATATAATATCGTTCTTAACAATAGGGATAGTATTCATATTTCAGCAAAACAAGATTTAATTACAATAACTGGCGCGCTTTCTAATTTTGACCAAACATCTATTTCCGTACCACATATGCAAAAAAGAGCTAACTACTACATTAATAATTATGCTGGAGGTTTTACAAAACATAATATAAGGGAAAATACTTTGGTTATATCTCCTTCTGGAAAAGTTGCTAAAGCAAAAGACTTTGGTTTGTTTATATTATACCCTCGTGTAGAGATGGGCTCAACCATTAAATTGACAGAAGATATAAAAATCAAACGTCAAAAACCTGAGCCTGTAGATTGGACTAAGGTCTTAGAAAGTACAGTGACTAAGATTTCAGCTTTAGCTTCTTTATATATACTTTACCTTTCAAGACAACAGTAAATATATGAGTAATTCAACAATACATCATGACGATATAAGACTGAAGGATGTTATTTTAAAGCTAATTAGCATAAAACAGTTATTGTGGCAAAAAAAGAATAATATAATTGTCTTCTCAGTTATTTTTGGTCTTTTAGGCATCGTTTATGCATCATTTAAGAAAGAAACCTATGAGGCTCATTTGACTTTTGTTATTGATGAAAGCCAAGAATCAGGTGGTTTAGGAGCTATTTCTGGTATGGCTAGTCAGTTTGGGTTTAATTTGGGAGGCGCATCAAGTGGTACATTTAGCCAAACTAATATTCAAGAAATTATTACTTCTAGAAGAGTTGTTGAAGAAGCGCTTTTAACAAGAGGTATTATAGATGGTGAGGAGGATTTATTGATAAATCATCACATTGCTTTCAATAATTTACGAAAAAAATGGAGGGGTACAAATATTGAGAATTTATACTTTTCTTCTAATAGAGAAGAGTTCACCTTGCAGCACGATAGTATTATAGGTTTAGCTTTCTATAATCTTACTAATGGTAATATTTCTACTAGTATTGAGGACGAAAGCAATATTGTTAAAATTTCTTGTGTTTCAAAAAATGAAGATTTTGCCAAGCTGATGATTGAGTCTTTAGCGCATAAACTAGAAGAGTACTATACTATTTTTCAAACTGCTAAGTCTAAAAATACTTTAGATTTTCTATCGTTTAGGGCAGACTCTGTTCTTCTTGAATTAAAAAATGCTGAATTCAGATATGCTTCTTATAAAGACGCCAATTTTGGAGTTCAGCGTGCTAAAGGTTTACTTGATGAAATTCGATTGAAAAGAGATGTTGAAATTTTAAATATTATGTATGGAGAAATAGTTAAAAATTTAGAAATCTCAAAATTTACTCTTTTAAATAATAAGCCGTTATTAAACATTATTGACTCACCAACTTTACCATTAAAGGTCAATAAATTATCAATAGTATTGGCTTTTATTTTATTTTCAATATTAGGATCATTAATGTATTCTTTTATCCTAATAATCAAACAGATAATTAATGAAGAGATGAGTTAAAGAACTTCTTTTAGCAATTCAAGTTTTAATCCTCTAGATCCTTTAAGTAGTATAAACATATCTTCGATTGGATTTTCTTTAATCCAGTCGAGTGCATCTTCACTATTAAAGAAGTGAACAAAACTATGCTGACATTTATTGAACTCCTTACCAATTAGTATTACTTTTTGGTTATTTTGTGATAATTCATCAATAATAGATTGATGTTCGACTAAAGAGTTTTCGCCAAGTTCAAGCATATCGCCTAAAATGAACAGCTTTTTTTTGTGGTTTACTTTTTGAAACGTTTTTATAGCCTCCGTCATACTACTAGGGTTTGCATTATAAGCATCTAAAATAATAGTATTTCGAATTGTTTCTAATAGCTGTGAGCGATTATTAGATGGGATATAGCTTTCTATAGCTTCTTTTATCTTTTCTAAACTTACACCAAAATAATATCCAATTTCACAAGCTGCTAGAATATTAGTTCTATTGTAATCTCCTATTAACTGTGAAGATATTAAGGAACCATTATATATAACTTCAGCAAATGGCGAATTGCTTTGCTCTTGTTCATTTATATTATATAAAATACGGTCAGTATTTTCTGAGATAGACTTTAGCAATTTGTCATTAGCATTGACAAATAAAGTGCCATCATTGATATCTATATAGTCGTATAGTTCTTTTTTAGCTTTTATAACACCTTCAACACTACCAAAGCCTTCTAAGTGTGCTTTTCCAATATTAGTGATAACGCCAAAATCGACTTGGGCTAATCCGCATAAAAATTCAATCTCATGTATGTGGTTAGCTCCCATTTCAACAATCAGAAATTCTGTATCTAGTTTTGCGCTAAGCAATGTCAAGGGTACGCCAATATGGTTGTTGAAATTGCCTTTGGTTGCAACAGTTTTGAATTTCTTTTTAATGACTGCCGTTATCAGTTCTTTGGTGGTAGTTTTCCCGTTAGTGCCAGTTATTCCTAGAACAGGGCAGTTTAACTGTTTCCTATGGTATCTGCTAAGTTCTTGCAAACAAGATAGTACATCATCTACTAGTATATATTTTTCGTTCAGACAATATACTTGACTATCAACAACAGCAAAACTAGCTCCTTTATCAATGGCACTTTTTGCATATTTATTACCGTCGAAATTATCTCCTTTTAGAGCAAAAAAGATACTATTTAACTCAATTTGCCTTGAGTCAGTTGTGACTCCAGATGACTTTAAGAATAGGCTGTGTAGTTCATTTATATTCATATCAAAAAAAACCCCAATAAATTGGGGTTTAATTAAAATTACTTTTTATCGTAATAGCCGTTGTTCTTATTCCAATCAACGGGTCTACGTCTATTTTCTTTTAGGTTACTTGTTGGAGGACCTAACCTGTCCATTGCACATCTAAAGCCTATGTAGCTTGTCGATTGCTTTTGGTCAAGGAATCGCCTTGTCCCTGGAACCATCCAATACGCTCTGTCTTTATATGAACCACCTTTATAAACTCTAGTTTGATCAGAAATTAGAGAGGTTTTATTAAGTTCATAAACTTGGTTAGTT
>CAXFLH010000046.1:0-11173 GCA_964003875.1 uncultured Flavobacteriales bacterium
ACTCCATTTCAAGAAAAATATGTTCAATTTTTTGCTTATTTGTACGATTGGTATAAAGCATTTAAGGCTTCTTTACTAAAAGATAATTTGGCTTATCAAGGTTTAGCATATCGTCAAGCTGCCGATTCTATAGTTAATTTAAAACATGATTTTGATGAGGTTTGGTTTGTTGGTTTAAATGCTCTTACAACCGCTGAAAACAGAATAGTTAATCACTTTGTGACTCATAAAAATGCTAAACTATTTTGGGACGCTGATGCCCACTATGTAGAAAACGACAAACACGAGGCAGGACTTTTTCTCAGACAACATTTTCAACAATGGGGAAATGCTAAACTTAGTCGCTTTTTTGAAAACGATAAAACTATAGATATAATAGGTTGTGCTAAGAATGTAGGACAAGCACGTACTGCAGGTCATTTGTTAGCCAACTTTCCTAAGGAAGATTTGACTGATAGTCAAACGGCACTGGTACTTGCAGACGAAAACTTACTATTTCCTGTATTGAATAATTTGCCTGATTCAATTCAGAGTGTAAATATTACTATGGGTGCGCCCATCAGTAGTACACCATTGTTTAGTTTGGTTGATTTACTCTTTAAAACTCAGTTGAAGAAACAGCAATACGGTAAAAATAAATTCCATTCGAAAGACATTCAAAAACTTTTTAGAAATCCATATTTGAGCCGTCTGATAGAGTCATCTAAATTGATGGCAATCAATGACCATTTGAATAAAAAAAATATTGTTTTTGTTTCAACTTCTTCTCTGAAAAAAGTTGTTAATGATGATAGTCAATGGGATATTCTTGCTTTAATCTTGGGCGATTGGTCGGATACCATTTTAGCCATTCATAACATCAAGCTCTTGCTAGATAAATTAAAAAACCAATTAATTAAGCAAGAGGCAAGTGTAGAATCTGAAATTTTATTTTCTTTTTACAAATCCATTCAGATATTAGAAAACCATCTGTTAGATTTTAAAGGAGATATGGATTTAAAGACGCTTAGAGCCATCTTTTTCCAGATCATTGGCAAGGAGTCTATTGCTTTTATGGGAGAACCACTTAACGGCTTACAAATGATGGGAGTGCTAGAAACTCGTACACTAGACTTTAAGAATGTTATCATAATGAGTGTTAACGAAGAAAAGTTACCTGCTGGTAAGTCCGTCAATTCGTTTATTCCTTTTGTATTGAAAAAGCATTTTAAAATGCCTACACACGAAGAAAGAGATGCTATTTTTGGGTATCATTTTTATAGATTACTTCAACGTGCCGAACATGTTTCATTGATATATAACACCCAAAACGATGATTTTGGTAGTGGTGAAAAAAGCCGATTCATTACACAAATTATCAATGAGTTAGACCACCTTCAGATTAATGAAAAGGTCTTGCAGTCGGAAGTTAATAGTGTAAATTCAATAGAGCCTATTATCATTGATAAATCTGAAAGTATAAAAGGAAAACTAGAGGAGTGGGCAGCTAAAAGGGTATCTCCAACGGCCTTAACTACCTTTATAAATTGTAGGTTGCAATTCTATTTTAAATATATCGCTAAAATATATCCTCAAGATGAGATTGTAGAATTTATGGAAGCCAATTCTTTCGGTACGATTATACATGAGGCTTTGTGCGAAGCTTATTCTCCACATTTGCATGCGCCTTTAAGACCCCAATTGTTAGATGAAATTAGGAATACTACTTTGATGGCTATTACAGAAGGTTTTCAAAAAGAAGTAGGAGAGCGTATGAATCACGGTAAAAACCATTTGTCTTATCAAGTAGCACAACGACTTACTTCAAATTACTTTGAGGCTGAACACAGTTTTTTATCTGAATGCGAAGAATCCTTTTTTGTTACCGATGTGGAGCGTTCACTTTCTTATGCCATAAATGTTAATGGTATGGAGTTTAACTTGTTTGGAAATGTGGATAGGGTAGATAGAGTAGGTGATTCTGTACGAATTATAGATTATAAATCGGGAAAAGTTGAACAAAAAGACCTAAGTTTTAAGTCATTTAAAGAACTAAGAGAAAACCCCAAAAAAGCTAAAGCCTTTCAACTGATGACATACGCCTATTTGTATGCCAAGACTGTAATGAATGACAGTAGTTTTACGGCTGCTAACTATTCGTTAAGAAATTTAGACGATGGACCTATCTTTGTAAAGCAAGATAAAACAATACTCAAAATGGACGCTTTAGTAATGGAAAAATTCGAAGAAGAATTGAAAATTCTATTATCGACCATAGTAGAAGATGAAATAGAATTTTATCCTACTGAAAATAAAGATGCCTGTCAATGGTGCGATTTTAAATCGGTATGTGGTAGGTAATTAGAAATCTAGTAAGCTTTGATTTGAGAAGATAAACTAGAGTCGTAGTCTATTATCAAATGCCTCAAACCCATATTTACAGCTTGTTGGAAATTACTTTTGTTAATACCATAAACTACTTTACGGGGCATTAAATTTTGTTCATTTAAAAACTTTATATGCTTGTAATCTACTTTTGAGAAAAAACTAGCAAAATAATCAGGTTTTAAAGACGATGGTATGAGATAATAAGTCCATTCTTTTCCTTTATTAAAACCTTCTAAAACAGTTTTAATCTGGGGTATTTTGTGCTTTAAGTAGGCTAAAAACAATATGTTGGCATCAGAAATGAGTACACGTTCATATGCTTGATGTTTTTCCATCAAAGCCAATAGGCTATCTGCAATGGTTTTATTAGTTGTTTTGAAATCTAGATAGAGATATTGAAAATCTGACGATAATCTAAGTAGTTCATCTAAAGATAGTACATATTGTTCAGTGATTTCGTTGTTGTGTATTATGGCTTTAGCTTCGATTTCACTCCACATCAAGTCTTCTATGTTCTGGTCTATCCCTAGTAACCTTTTGGCATTTTTATCGTGAAAAATGATGAGTTTATTGTCTTTAGTGAATTGCACATCGCACTCGATGGAATTAAAACCGAGATTTTGAGATTGCTTGAAACCTTGCCAAGAATTTTCGGCAAATTCAGCTAATCCTCTATGTGCAAATAGCATTTTGTTAGTGCTGCTGAAGTCGTGATTATTATCTTCACCTTTATCCAAATCCACAAATGCAATTAGGATAATAATAGCACAAATAAAAAGAATACTTTTTACGATGGTCTTCATTACGAACAGTTGTTAAGGAATTTGCAATTTACATCAATCTATTCTATTAGAATGAGGTAAAATAAAAAAACCCACTCTGAAATAGAGTGGGTTTGCAGCCCCTAGGAGAATCGAACTCCTGTTTCCAGGATGAAAACCTGGCGTCCTAACCACTAGACGAAGGGGCCAGTGTGTTAGTCCTTAAAAAAGGCGAGTGCAAATATAATATCTTTTGTATTTCTACAAAGAAGTTGCACAAAAAAAAGAAATTATTTTTCGTTACTGAACTTGAACCCTAGCTTTTTGGCTGTTTTGAGCTTCATATTTTGGCTCATTTGATTGATTTGATGCAGACTAACTACTTGGACATCTTTAAAGGGAGGCGTAACAAGTTCAAAGTCCATAGCGTGTAGCATTAACTCGTGTACGATATTTTTTAAAATGGGCTTATCCAAAATGTCGTTTTGAAAGTTGTTGTATAAAAAACTCATTCTACCATTACCTTCTGTAAAAAAGTGCTTTTCTTTATTAATAAATAGTCTTCCTATCATATGGCCTAAGTCATTAGCTCTATTATATTTGAAGCTATCGCTTAAAAAGTTATAGACGTTTATGACACCACAATAAGCTTTGTATTCGTCTTCTTTAACGTAGCTAGAATTCCATATCTGATGACTTTTGTCAAAGGAGAAGGTATTTGTATGCATGTGGAAAATTAGTGTATCACCCGAAAATTTAAGCTCAATTTCAAATTCTCCTTTATCTGTGTACTTAATTTCTACATGTTTGTCTACCGGTGATACATCATTGGATAATTCTTCTGAAAGCTCACTAACGACTTCTTTTAGCATATCAAAAAATGATTTACATACTCTATAAACTTCTTGTTTAGTGGCAGCTTTCTTAGTGAGCTTATTGATGATTTTTTCTGATGAATCCATTAGTATGCTTTTGCAAATATTACTTTTTGTGAAGAAGGCTTATCACTATAAATACATTTTCCTTCTTCTGCTTTATTGTTGAGAGGAATACAACGGATAGTAGCTTTAGTTTCTTCTTTAATTTTTTGTTCAGTTTCTCCTATGCCGTCCCAATGTGCATATACAAAACCAGCATCTTTTGAGATAAGCTCTTTAAAGTGATTCCAATCCTTAGCGTGATGAGTATTGTCATCTCGAAAGGTTTGAGCTTTTAGAAGTAGAGTTTCTTGAATTTTTTCTAGTAGATTGGCAATTTTGTTACTCAAATCACTAGTGCTGACCGTTTCTTTCTCTAAAGTATCACGTCTTGCCAATTCAACAGTGCCATTTTCTAAATCTCTAGGGCCTATAGCAATACGTAAGGGCACACCTTTAAATTCGTATTCCGAAAATTTCCATCCGGGTTTGTGTGTATCTCTGTCGTCGTATTTTACTGATATCCCGATTTTTTCTAAGTCTTTTTTGATTTTTACAGCCTCTTCACTGATTTGCTGTAATTGTTCGTCACCTTTATAAATAGGAACAATAACAACTTGATAGGGAGCTAGTTTTGGAGGTAAGACTAGTCCATTGTCGTCAGAATGCGTCATTATTAAAGCACCCATTAGTCGGGTAGAAACACCCCAAGAAGTCGCCCAAACGTGTTCTTGTTTACCTTCTTTACTCGTAAATTTCACATCAAAAGCCTTAGCAAAATTTTGACCTAAAAAGTGTGAGGTTCCTGCTTGTAAAGCTTTGCCATCTTGCATTAAGGCTTCAATACAATAGGTTTCTAAAGCACCAGCAAATCGTTCATTAGCACTTTTTAAACCTTTAATTACTGGCATAGCCATAAAATCCTCTGCAAATCGAGCGTAAACTTCAATCATTTGTTCAGTTTCGTCAATAGCTTCTTGCTTAGTGGCGTGTGCTGTATGTCCTTCTTGCCATAAAAATTCGGCTGTTCTTAAAAATAATCGGGTTCTCATTTCCCAACGTACAACATTTGCCCATTGATTTACTAAAATTGGTAAATCTCTGTATGATTGAATCCAGCCTTTGTAGGTATCCCAAATAATAGTTTCAGAAGTAGGGCGTACGATTAGTTCTTCTTCTAACTTAGCGTCGGGATCGACCACAACACTCTTTCCGTCTTCACTATTTTTTAAACGGTAGTGCGTAACAACTGCACATTCTTTAGCAAAACCTTCTACGTGCTCAGCTTCTTTACTCAAATATGACTTTGGAATGAATAAAGGAAAATAAGCGTTGGAATGACCTGTTTCTTTGAACATTCTGTCCAATTCCTGTTGCATTTTTTCCCAAATAGCAAAACCATAGGGCTTAATAACCATACAGCCTCGAACACCTGAGCTTTCAGCTAAGTCTGCCTTCACCACTAATTCATTGTACCATTTTGAATAATCTTCTGCTCTTGACGTAAAATTCTTTGCCATTTTTTAATTTGAAAGTTTGTTTGTAATTTTACACTAAATATTGCGTTATACATAATGCTAAGCAAAATTAAACTTTTTGATGAATTGCCTAAAGATTATCCGTACCATTAAAATTGTAACATTATGAAACCCATTCAGCTCCTTTTTTTATCTCTAATATTTATTTTTTCATCTTGTATTACTATTGAGACAACTTCATCAGGTTTTAAAGATGAAATATATTATACGGTTGACCAGTATGCCCAAGTAGCAGAGAAAGAAGAACAAGAGCAACAATCTTTTGAAGAGGAACAATTACAAGATTCAGATGATAATGAAGAAAATTATTACGACGAGTATTCATCTGACGACTATTATGATTATGGGTACTCTGCACGTTTAAGGCGTTTTCATGGTCCTACTTTTGGTTTTAGTTATTATAACAATTATTACACCAATTCATTTTGGTATTCAGGCTATCCTGCTCATTGTGGAGTGAGTATTTATTATGGTTATAATTTTTGGAATCCACATTATTACGATCCTTTCTATAGCTATTATGCTTATAGCCCCTATCATTATAATCCTTTTTACTACAACCATTTTTACCCTCATCATCATTACAACCATCATCACGGTGGTATTTATGCCTGTAATTCTTACCCAACATACTACAATTCGTACGATAATAACAGTATCTACTACGGACCGAGAGAAAATAATAAAAATAAAACGCCAGAAACTTTTGCTAATCGCTATATAAGTCAGATAAAAAATAGAGCGCCTGAACAAGCAGCCAAAGTCAATGATTTTGATAAAAAGCCCAATTATACTACTCAACCCTCTAGTGTATTTAATAACAAAAGACCAAGTTCAACAAACCAAAACAATACAAACTTAGATAATAAGGTTAATACCAATTACAGTATATCTAACAACCCAAATTATTCTAAACCAGTTAGTAATAAACATACTAATAAGCCTACATACAGTAAGCCTGTAAATAATAATTCCAAACCTATTAGTAATAAAAAGCCTAACTATTCTAAACCAATTAAAGATAACAGGCCTGACGATTATAATAAACCTAGACCAAGCAGAACGTATTCTATGCCATCGTTTAACTCTTCGCCAAGAAATTCTTCGCCAAGTAGAGGAGGTTCTAATAATTCAGGAAGAAGACCTAGATAATATACATTATGAGAAAAGAAATTTTAAGTTTATTAGCACTTTTAACTATTGTAACAACAACTGCTCAAACGCATGAAGATGCTTTGTTATTTTCTGAAAATGCTGTTGTTGGAACAGCCCGTACAGCAGCGATGTCTAATGCTTTTGGAGCTTTAGGTGCAGATTTATCAACACTCAGTAATAACCCTGCTGGCCTTGGGGTTTATCAATCCTATGAATTTGCTTTTTCTTTGAATCTAGGAGGTGTAGATATGGCATCTTACTACTTGAATAATAAAATTACCAATAGTTCTGGTAACTTTAATATACCATCTGTAGGTTTGGTAACACCTTTAAAATCGAGTACTACTTCAGATTGGAGAAGAACAAATTTAGGTTTTGCTTACAATACCACTAAGATTTTTAAAGCCAATACCATTCAATCGGCTTACAACCCCAATTCATCTCTAGTAGATGTGTTTTATGCTTTTGCTGACGGATACCGTTTAGATGATTTAGACCCTTTCTTTGAATTAGCAGCTTTTGATACGGACTTAATTGACTTACAAGTTGATTCAAACGGTTGGATTGATGATGGTAATTACTTTAGAGAAGTTCAGACTGGACAAGATCAATTTAAGCAAACTCACACTTACGGTTCTATGGGCGAATTTGCTATAAGTTATGCCGGTTCATATATGGAAAAATTATACTTAGGAGCTACTTTAGGCTTGACTTCTACTGATTACACTAAAAAATCTAGATATAATGAAAGAAATTTTGCCGATACGTCATCTACGGTAGAATATTTCGATATGTATGAAAATCAATACACTACTGGTGGTGGTGTAAACCTCAAATTAGGTGCCATATTCAGAGCAAGTGATAATTTAAGGATAGGTCTTGCTTGGCATTCGCCTACTTTAAACGAAATGCATGATGAATGGGAAATGGTGCTTAGAACACAGCACAACAACGATAGTACCTATTCTTATACCTACACCTCGCCATATGGTGTTTACGATTATACCATTACTACTCCAATGAAGTTTATGGGCTCTGCTGCCCTAGTATTGGACAATATTCTTTTAAGTGGTGACTTAGAGTATGTAGATTACGCAACGATGAGTATAGACGGTGATAATTTCGATTATTTTAACAATCAACAAAATATCATTGAAAGTAATTATACATCGGTTGTTAACGCTCGTTTTGGAGCTGAACTAAACTTATCACCTTTTGTTATTAGAGCTGGATATGCTCAGGTTAAATCTCCTTATACTGATGCCTCAACTTTCAATACTTTTCGAGATGAGCGTAAATCATATTCATTTGGTGTAGGCAAGAGAAATCAATTCAGTTATATTGATTTGGCTTATGTTTTCTCAGAATATTCAAATTCAGCATCGCTATACAACACTTATTTTGAACCAGCGCATAGAGTAACAACAACGGCTTATAACCTTGTTTTTACAATGGGTTGGAAATTTTAGTTCAAACGATTTAGTCCTGCTTTAGCTTTTTGTTCTATTCCATGCTCGTATTGATGGTCTTCCATTTCAATACAAATATTGAAGTAGCATTTAGCCTCATTTATATTGTTAGAATCTTCATACAAAAGAGCAATTTGCAAAGCTGCTTTAGCAGCAAAATAAAAAGGTTCTTCAGAACCTGCTAAGACAGTTTTTTTATAATATTTGATAGCGACTTTGTCTTTACCCATTTGTTCCATGCATCTACCGTATCTATAGAAATATTCCAAACTGTTTTTGGAGTGATTAAAGAAGTTTGGAGAGTTGATTTTTTCTAATTCTTCTACAGCTAGTTTAGAGTAACCTCCGTCAAAAAACAAACGTGCTTTAAGAAGATTGATGTGAGGAGCTTTAGAATTATTGTAATAAGATTGTGCCTCTTTGTCCGAATCGACTTGTTTGCCGTCAAGACTATTCACCCTATTTTTATAATGCTCGTATTTTTCACTGTCTCCTTTAATATGATAGTGCCAGCTCATTCGCATTAAAGCCGATTTTTTGTAATTTTTACCTTTAAAATTATTGAGGTAATTTTCAAAATGAACTAAGCAAGTATCGTCTAACTTATTTTGTTTGTATATACCAAGTAAATAGTCTAAATAGTAGAAAGGGTAGTGGTCTTGTTCAACTTTTCTGTCTTCAAGAATTTGAATAGCTAAATCATTTTGCCCTAACATACTAGCTATTCTACTTGAAGCAAAATTGAGTAGGAGATAGTCCTTGTCTTTTAATTCAGAGAGTAGTTTTTGTAAATCAGTCTTATTATTATCAAGATTCATCTTTAGAAAAGCATATAAGAAATAGCTTTCATCAAGCATAATTTCAAAGTCCTTGTGGGTCTTCATCTCTAGAATAGCTTCATTCATTAAACTTAGACCAGAATTAATGTTACCTTCCATCCCAACAATAGACAGAATCCAATTGTATTGCTCTGGCACACTACCTATCAGAGTATGAAGAAGTCCTAAACTTTTTTTATTGGGTGTAAAGTTTGGATATAATTTTTTGTTTTCTTGAATCAGTCTGTATGCTTTGTTAATTTCAAAAGCAGCTGTAAAGTACTCGCCGAATTTAAGTCTACTAGCTGCCCATTGTAGATTTAATTCGGCTTGACTGTATAAATACCATGGTGATGTAGATTCATCATTCTTTATAAAATCCAATCTTAACTCTTTATTTTTTTTAAGGTTTTCAAAATCTGTTTTTTCTTCGCCAACTAGTAATTTAAGGTAGTCGCTGTAATTTTCTATGAAGTACACAAGTGAATTGTTGGGATTTTCTTTTTTCTCTTTTTCTAATAGTAAGTGAGCTTTATTAAACTTTAATTGAATACTTAAGCTATAAGCTTCTTTACAGTTTTTGTTCCATAAAAAGTCGGCAAAAGCACTTTTTGAGAATAAAAATATGGCGAATATGATTAGAAAAAAACGCATAAAAAAAGGGATTCTAAATTATTAGAATCCCTACAAATTTATATTAAAAAATATTAAACCTCTGTAGTTTCGAACATTTGAGAATCAATAAGTATTCTTCCGCAGTGTTCACAAACTATAATTTTTTTGTGAGCTTTGATGTCTAATTGTCTTTGTGGTGGTATTTTACTAAAGCAACCTCCACAAGCATCTCTTTCAACAGATACTACTGCTAAACCATTTCTTGAATTTTTACGAATTCTTTTGTAAGCAAATAACAACCTTTCATCAACAACCTTTTCAGCTTGTTCTGACTTTTTAAGAAGAGATTTTTCTTCTTTTTCTGTTTCAGAAACGATAGTGTCTAACTCTTTTTTCTTCTCTTCGAAAATTTCTTTTCTTTCGTTGTATTGTTCAGTAGCAGTTTCTTTTGTTTGGTTCAAAAACTCGATCTTAGCAAGTGTATCGTTAATCTTTTTGTTTGCTAATTCTATTTCAAGATTTTGGAATTCTATCTCTTTGCTTAAAGAGTCATATTCTCTATTGTTTTTGATACTACCTAGTTGTTTGTTGTATTTTTTAACTAATTCTTCAGCTTCTTTAATTGCTAACTTTCTAGAAGAAACGAATTTTTTTTTGTCTTCAAGGTCAGTGTCGATTTTATCAACACGTGTCTCTAATCCTTTTAAATCATCTTCTAAATCTTGAACTTCTAAAGGCAATTCTCCTCTTACAGTTCTAATTTTATCAATTTCAGAATCGATAATTTGTAATTGGTGTAATGCATGTAGCTTGTCTTCAATTGAAAATTCTTTTGTTTCAGCTTTCTTTTTTGCCATTATTACATGTAGTTGATAGGGTTCGTATTTATGCTTGATAAATGGGTGGCAAACTTAGTAAATTTTTCGTTAAGAATTTCACATAAAAGCTCTTTAGTAAATTGTTCGCTTTCATAATGCCCAATATCAGCAATAATAATATCGTTTTCAGCATTAAAAAATTCGTGATATTTAAAGTCTGCCGTTATGAAAATATCTGCTTTTACTCTTTTAGCATCATCTAGTAAAAAAGAACCAGAACCACCACATACAGCTACGGTTTCTATCTGTTCTTTAATTAAGTCAGTGTATCTAATGCAATCTGTTTGCATAACCTTCTTTAAGTGATTAAGAAATTCATTTGATTTCATTGGATTTCTTAGTCTACCATACAAACCCGAGCCAATATCTTGATTTATATTGTCTAAAAGGTGTATTTCATAAGCTACCTCTTCATAAGTGTGCTCTTTAAAAAGAGTATCTAAAATTCTATTTTGAAGATAAGAGGGGAATATCATCTCTATTTTTTCTTCTTTTTCGGTATGTAGAACATTCTTTTGCCCAAAGTTAGGTTTACTATCATCGTTGCCCATAAATGTACCTTGTCCAATCGTACTAAAACTACAGTGACTATAATTTCCAATATTTCCACATCCTAATTCCCAAAGCAAATCTTTTAATCGTTGAGCGTCTGAAA